>JBHJNR010000223.1:0-8321 GCA_050330615.1 Cyanophyceae cyanobacterium | reverse complement strand
CTGGATCTACCGGAGACCGCTCAACTCTGGGATCAGACCGATGCGCCCACGGTGGTGATCACCGGAACCGAGGGATCCCTGGCTTTGCAGCAGAGGTTGGAGGCTCGGGGCATTGAGGTGCTGCGGCTGGATGCGTTGGATCCCGTGCGGGTGGCGGAAACCCTTTATCAGCGGGGCCTGCTCAGCGTGTTGTGGGAGTGTGGCGGCACCTTAGCGGCGGTGGCTTTGCAGTCGGGGGCGATCCAAAAAGTCTGGGCCTTTATTGCTCCTCAAATCACGGGCGGGATCCTGGCTCCGGGGCCAGTGGGTGGCGCAGGAGTGGCGCTGATGTCCGACTCGCTGCGACTGGAGCGGATCCAATGGCAGCCTCTCGGGGAAGATATCTGGTTGGAGGGCTATTTGCCAGAGTGACCTGTGGGATTCAAAATTCCCAAGAATTCTTAGATAAAGATACTTAGATAAAGATAATTGATAGGGCTTTTAGAGAGATTTTTGGGGAAGCAGCCTTGCGAAGAAGCAACCGCTAACGCCCCAGATGCATGACAAGTCTGGGAGAATGCTAGAGAATGTTACGACCCCAGCCGCCCTCCTCCCTCGCAAGTAAGCTCGATGACTCGCACCCACTACCAAACCTTGGGCCTCACCACCAACGCCACCTCTGACCAGATCAAACGAGCTTATCGGCAGTTGGTCAAGGAGCATCATCCCGATGTGGTGCCCCATCTGACCCAAGGGGGAGAGGAACGGATCCGACAGATCAATGCCGCGTATGAGGTGCTCAAAAACCCCTCGGCCCGCCAAGCCTACGACGGGCGGGTCCAACGGCAGCAACGGCCCATGACCCCGACCAAGCCCCACAATACCGTCACCGATGAGGCAACAACAGTTCACCTCTGGATGCAGCAGGTCTACACCCCCCTCAATCAAGCCTTGGCTAAAGTCTTGGGATCCCTGCGGGGGCAGTTGCGAGAGCTATCGGCGGATCCCTTTGATCCTGACCTGATGGATGATTTTGTTGCCTACCTAGAAGACTGTGAGCAGATCCTGCAATCGGCACAGACCATCTTTCGCCGTAGCCCCAACCCCAGCAGCATGGCAGGGGTGGCCAGCTATCTCTACTACACCCTCAATCACCTAGAGGATGGGCTGGAAGAATTTCGGTATTTTTCCCTCAATTTTGATGACCGCCATCTGCACACTGGCCAAGAATTATTTCGCCGAGCCCGTGGCATCAGAACAGAAGCGATAGACGCGATGCGTTCCACCTATGCTCGTTAGGTCTTGGGTTGACAAGCTGGAATGGAGGAGCGTTACCGCCCTGAGTAGCCCGATCTCAATTATCATCTGACTATAAAAACGGTAACACTAGGTGGGGTTAAGACTATGCTAGAGGGTTGAGACTACACTAGATGTGCTGAGTCTGTCGATTACGTCTACATTGAACAGAACCTGTCTCCCTAGAGCGGGATCCTGAGGGAAATCAGCTCCTATCGAGAGCACTTAAAACAGCATCTTAAAGTCACACGCTAAGAAATAAGGGGAAGAGCATGGTTCAGAATCTCGTACGCCCGACTATCAAGCCGACAACCCATGATTTTCCGGACTCTGCTCCGACTGCCCAGCCCGTTTTTTATCGCACCTACAGTCGCCGTCAAGAGGACTTGAGCCGCGAAACGTGGGAGGAAGTTTGTGATCGCACTGTCACCGATGTGGCCCTGCTGGGCCAGTTCACCGCCGCCGAGCGGGATCTGGTGGAGCGGATGCAGCGACAGCTCAAAGCAATGGTCTCCGGTCGCGCCCTCTGGGTGATGGGCACCCCCTGGATCCACCAGCCCGAAAATTTCTCCGGTAGCTATAACTGCACCAGCACCAATGTGGTGGACTGGGATGCCTTTGGCCTGATGATGGACTTGGCCATGATGGGGTGTGGCACGGGGGCGGTTCTGGAACCCAAGTACATCGACCGTTTGCCCCAGATCTGCAATCGTCTGGAGCTACGCCAAGCAGGAGAGGTGGGCAGCACCCTCCCTGGCGACCGAATCGAATCGACGATGGTGCAGATCAATGGCCATGAGGCTCATGTCAAAGTGGGGGATAGCCGCCGAGGTTGGGTGGATTCCTATCAGGCATTGATGGAATTGGCCTCGGATCCCCAGTTCGGGGGCGTGGTAGAGGTCACCATTGATCTGAGCGATGTCCGTCCAGCCGGTGAAAAACTCAAGGGTTTTGGTGGGGTAGCCAATCCGGTCAAACTGGGATCCCTGTATGGTCGCTGTGTGGCCATTTTGAATCGAGCCACAGGTCGCCAACTCAACTCCGTGGAATGCTGCCTGCTGATCGATGAAGCCGCCTCCTGCATTGTGGCGGGGAACATTCGAAGATCTGCGGGCATGAGGCAATTTGACAGCGAGGATACTCTAGGATCCACCGCCAAAGATAATCTCTGGCAGCAGGATGCTGAGGGCAATTGGCGCATCGATCCCGAACGGGATGCCCTGCGCATGGCCAATCACACACGGGTGTTCCATCGCAAGCCCACCCTACAAGAATGTACCGATGCTGTCCGCAAACAGTTTTACTCGGGGGAAGGGGCGATCCAATGGGCTGGCGAAGCGGTGGCGCGGGCCAATCGGGATCTGATCAAAGATGAGACCTCTAAGCAAGAATTTTTAGAGGCTTATGTAAATGGATCTGCTAAAGAATGGTTGCAAAAATCGGATCCAAATCAAAGCGAGGAGGAGTTGGAAGATCGTATCTCTCGATACGGTTTGAACCCTTGCGGAGAAATAATTGGGACGAATTATCACTGTGTTTCAGGAAATACCTACCTGATTACAGCAGAAGGAATGAGCCCTATTCAGGATGTAGAGGGAGAGCTTGTTCAAGTTTGGAATGGCCATCGTTGGAGTGAAGTCACCCCGATCAAAACAGGGCATAATCGTCAGCTTTATCGAGTCTCTTTTAATGATGGATCCTACTTAGATGTCACCGAAGGACACCGCTTTTTTGTCAGACATCGTTTTCAAAGCACTTATCAAGAGATGACGACAACGGAGCTGATCCAAGAGGTTCCAATTGCCAAATATGCTTTGCATACTGAGGCTTTCCAAATCAAGCATGAGGGCGGGACGTTTGTGGATCCCATCTATGCCTATACCCTAGGGCAACTGGTGGGAGACGGATCCGCCTCTGAAATGGGGGGCCGATCCCAGCTTTATCTCAAGTTATATGGTGACAAGAATCAGCAAATTACTGTTTTGGGCAATACCTCTGGCAAGTTGCGTCAATATGTTGGCGGTGGCAATGCTCCCTGTCTGTTGTATACGGGGCTAAAACAGGACTTTGATGTCAGCACTGTTCGAGCGTTGAAATATACAGCAGCAGCCTTTGATTCTCTGGCCGTTTGGAACCGTGAGGGGATCCTAAACTTTGTGGCAGGGCTGGCAGATGCAGACGGATCCGTGACCGAAGCAGGGGGAATCAGAATTTATATCTCTGATTACGAGCGTGCTTACCGAGTCTATTTACTGTTGCTGAAATGTGGGATCCGTTCCTCCATTAATCTTGTCCAAAGGGCTGGAGCTAAAACCAACTATGGGACACGAAATTATGATCTCTGGTACCTGCAAATTACTGACTGTAGTGCTATCCCTTGTCAACGCTTAGATACTCAAAGAGGACATCAACCGAAAGCAAAAGGTAAATGGCAGGTGATCCGCTCCATCGAAGCCTTACCAGGGTTACATGACACTTACTGCTTCAATGAGCCAGAGTTTCACAAAGGTGTCTTTGGAGGGACGTTGACAGGGCAGTGTAATTTGTCTGAGATCCACCTCAATCAACTGGATCCCGAGAATCTTCAGGAGCAAAAAGACGCCTTCACCTCTGGCGGTCTGGTGGTAGCCGCCCTGCTCAATCACCAGTTTCAGGTGCCCCGCTACCAGCGTTCCCGAGAATGGGATCCCATTGTGGGCGTGTCGTTCACCGGCCTGTTTGACTTCTTTGTCAAAGCCTTTGGGGTGGAGTGGCTCCAGTGGTGGGAACAGGGTCGTCCCAAAACTGCCGCTGGCATCGACTACAAAGAGCGGGAGCGCGCCTATCTGGAGCGGTGGCGGGACACCGTCCACGAGACCATCTGGGAGTATTGCGATCGGCATGGCCTGCGGCGACCCAACCGCTGCACCACCGTTCAGCCCTCAGGCACCAAATCCTTGCTGACCGGAGCCTCCCCTGGCTGGCATCCTCCCAAAGCCCAACGGTATATCCGCCGCATCACCTTCGCCAAAGGGGATCCCGTGGCAATGGCCTGCATCGACTACGGCTACTCGGTGGTGCCCTCCCAGTCCGACAAAGATGACCAGGGTAACCTGCTCAACGATCCTTTCGATCCTCGGGTGACGGAATGGCTGGTGGAGCTGCCAGTGGAGGTGCCCTGGGCCAATCTGCCCGGAGCGGATCAGATCGAGATCGAGCAGTTCTCGGCTTTGGCTCAGTTCGACTTTTATATGCAGGTGCAAAAGTATTGGACGACCCACAATACCAGTGCCACCCTAGAGCTACGAGAAGAGGAAGTGGAAGATCTGGCCACTAAGATCTACGAGGCGATCCAAGCGGATGAGGGCTATATGAGTGCTGCGCTGCTGGCTCGGTTTGACGCCCCCTTCCCTCGTCTGCCGTTTGAAAAGATCAACCGAGATACCTATGATCGGATGTCGACTGAGGTACTGAACCGGCGGGTCAGCGATGACTTTTTGGGATCGGTCGTTCGCTATGACCAAGGGGAAATGGCGGCAGAAGGCCCAGCCGGATGTGATGCCATGGGCTGCTTGATGCCAGAGGCCACCCCAAATACCTAAAACATCGCGGTCTCAGGATCTTGTTTGAGTGTCTGGTTTGAGTGATCAGTAGGGGCTGGCGAGAGAAGTATTCTCAAGTCGGCCCTCTTTTTTGACCCCAGTGATTCGGGAGGATCCCTTGCCCGTACCTGCCACACCCTCCCCCACTACCCCCATTACACGGATCCGGGAACAGGTGGATCGGTTTCTGCATGATCCCAAGACCGAGTGGGGATTGGTGGGGCTGATTGCCCTAGCGGTGGCCCTGGTGATCGCGGAGGTAGGGATGGGACAGGGATCCCTAATGACCCAAGAGTTTCACGCGGCAGGTCAGATCCTCAATGGCCTGTTGGTGATTGAACTCCTGCTGCGGGGTTGGGTGGCTCGACGCAAGCGGCGCTTCCTCCGCTTCTTTGGTCTGGATATCATCGCGGTGCTGTCGTTTAGTAACGGGCTGCGGTTGCTGCGATTACTGCGGCTGTTCCGGGCCGGGATCCTGCTCAATCATCGCTTTCGCGCCTCTCGTCTAACGGCGGGATGGAGTCTCCAGGTGGGGATCCTCTTGGTCTTGATCCTGATCATCTTGGGGGGGGCCCTGACCATCTTTCGGGTGGAAGGACAGCTCAATGGCAGCTTTGGCACCCTGGAAGATTCCTTCTGGTGGAGCTTTTTGACCTTGGTGGCGGCAGAACCGATTGGGGGCGAACCCACCACCACAAGCGGGCGGGTGGTGATGGCCCTTGTGATGCTGAGCGGCCTGACCATGTTTGCGGTGGTGACAGGTTTGGTCTCGGCTGTCATGGTGGAAAAGTTGAAAGCGGTGCTGGAGTTGCGGCTGGTGGAATTGGATGAATTGCGGGATCACATCTTGATCTGTGGCTGGAATCGCAACGGTCACTTGGTCATCGAAGAATTGCAATCGGATCCCAGCTTCAAATACCGGGCCATCGTCATCGTGGCAGAGTTTGAGCAGATCCCTGAGTATGAGTTGAGCACGCTCGATCGAACCCGCCTCTACGTTCAGGTGGGGGATTACACCCGCATCAATGTGCTGGAAAGTGTGGGCATTTATCATGCGGCTCAAGCGATCTTGCTGGCCGACGCCACTCGCCCCCGCAGTGACCAAGATTGTGATGCCCGCACCGTCTTAGCAGCTCTGACCATTGAGAAATTGCAGCCCCGCATCCACACCTGCGCCCAACTGCTGGATCGAAATAATAATGTCCAGTTGGCGGTGGCTGGGGTAGAAGATGTGGTGGTGGGGGCCGAGCTGACCAGTCATCTGATTGCCACCTCCGCTCGTAATCGTGGCCTGACTGACATCTTGACTGAATTGCTAACGGTGCAGGTGGGTAATCAGTTTTACAAAGTGCCACTGCCAGCAGATTGGCAGCAACTCACCTTTGCCCAAACTTCGCTTCACGTTAAAGAGCACTACGACGGCATCCTGGTGGCACTGGAACGCAAGGAGGGATCCAAACTCAAATCGATGGTCAATCCTCCGGCCACCACCCTGACTCAACGAGGGGATCAAATGGTGCTGATCGCCCGCCATGCTCCTCCAATCAAGCGCTAAAAAGTCACGAATCGAACGGTTGAGAAAGAGGGGGATCCCGTCTGATAGGTAAAAAGACCACAATCTCGACCGATTTAGGGTAAATTGAGATTAGATTTCAAGTGAATTATGGTTTCTCTCAGTTCTGCGGATGTCGTCACCTCCGTAACCCAGCAGCCCAGCCTTGACGAAATAGAAGCGCTGAGCCAATCCTTTGAGGCGCAAGAAGCCTCTGCCCTGTTGTCTTGGGCGGCAAACAAGTACGGTGATCAACTGGTGTTGGCCTGTAGTCTTGGCCCCGAAGATCTGGTGTTGATCGATTTGCTCAGTCGGGTCTATCCGGGACTGCAAGCCTTCTTTTTGGATACCGACTTTCACTTTGTGGAAACGATGGCCCTCAAGGATCAGATTCAAGCCCGCTATCCCGATATGCACTTGGAGATCGTTAAGCCTCTCCTGACGGTCAAACAGCAGGCTGACCAACATGGGGCCGAGCTCTACACCACCGCCCCCGATCAATGCTGTGGGATCCGCAAGGTGGAACCCCTCAACCGTGTGCTCTCGGGCTATGACGCCTGGATTACCGGTATGCGGCGGCAGCAAGCCCCCACCCGTGCCAGCATCGGCAAGGTGCAATGGGATGTGAAGCGGTCGATGCTGAAGCTCAATCCCTTGGCAGATTGGACCGAAGAGCAGGTCTGGGCCTACATCACCGCCAACGGGATCCCTTACAACCCCTTGCATGACCAAAACTATCCCAGCATCGGCTGCACCCACTGCACGGCTCCCGTGCAACCCGGAGAGGATCCCCGCTCCGGGCGTTGGCAAGGTCAGGGCAAAACCGAGTGTGGATTGCACACTTAATCGGCAGATCTCCAGATCTGAAGACGTGTCCGGATAGGCGACGTTACCAAAGCTGGCTAGATTAAGAACGGGATTGCCTACAGGGGGGATCCCGTTAGAGAATACGATTGAACTTGCTGCTCACTTCTTTTAGATAGGTCGCTTAAAACATGGATATTGACATCACCACATTGGGTTGGGTTGCTGCCCTTTCTTCCTTTACCCTCTCCATCGCCATGGTGGTTTGGGGTCGCAACGGTATGTAAAAACGGCTCAGGCCAGGGGATCCTGTTATGGAGTCATTCACATCTGCTGATTTACCCCTCCAGATTGGCTACACCACCATCTTTTTGTTGCTGATCGGCGTTACGGGTGGTATCGCCTATCTTACCGTGACAGATTGGCGTGACCGTCGCCGCCGCAAACAGGAGGAGAAGGGATCCCGTAAGCGTTAGCCCCTCTCCTTGCAAGGCATCAAACTCCCATCAACAGGTTATCCAGCATTAAAAAGCATTAAAAAAGGGATCCCATTGGGATCCCTTTTCTTTAGATGATGAGCTCGGTCAGATTAGGGCGTGGGAGTAGAAGTCGGTGAAGGGGTAGGACAAGGCGGCAGATCCGAGTCCTCTTCATCTTCTGCCTCAGTGGATTCCTCTGCTTCAGGGTCAATCGGTCTACAGCTGGGTTCAGGAGAAGGGGTGGGCTCACCTGTCTGCCCCCCTGGAGCAGGGGTTGCCGTCGCTTCGACCTCAGGTTCATCCGTTGCCTCAGTCTCCAATTCCACTTCTACCTCACCTGTCCGATCCACTGGAGCAGCGGTTCCCGTAGCTTCTGGGGTTGGGGTTGCGGTAGCTTCTGGGGTCGGAGTCGCTGTCGGCTCTGGAGTCGGAGTTGCGGTAGCTTCTGGGGTCGGAGTCGCTGTCGGCTCTGGTGTTGGTTCCACTTCTACCTCCCCTGTCCGATCCACTGGAGCAACAGTTCCCGTAGCTTCCGGGGTCGGAGTCGCCGTAGCTTCTGGCGTTGGGGTTGCAGTAGCTTCCGGGGTCGGAGTCGCTGTTGGTGCAGGCGTTGGGGTTGCCGTTGGTGCC
>JBHJNR010000222.1:0-7547 GCA_050330615.1 Cyanophyceae cyanobacterium | reverse complement strand
GGATCTGGAAGGTGCGCACCAACCCCTGATGAAAAAGCTGTTGTGGGGGGAGTCCTGTGATATCAACCCCATCCAGGATGATATGTCCGGCAGTGGGTCGAATGAAGCCAGCGATCATATTGAATAGGGTGGTTTTCCCTGCTCCATTGGGGCCGATTAATCCCGTGATCTGGCCTGGTTCCATCCGAAAGGAGCAGTTATGCACTGCCTGGATCCCACCGAAATTTTTGGCTACGCCCTCAATGTCAATCACAGGTTTTCACAGGCACAGGTTTTCACAGGCACAGGTTTTCACAGGCACAAAGATTGCGAATGACAGGCCACATAAATGACAGGCAACATAGATGAAGATCTACATCATTGGCCTGACCATCAGTCAGTCAATTATAAAACTTACAATGCTCCCCCCTCAGTCAGCAAAGTCAACGTACCCTCTGGATCGGTCAAATCACTTGGAGAAGGGTTGCGTTCGTCAATGGGGGTTTGTCCTTCCGGCTTTCACCATAGGATATTCCTTCGTCTCGTTGGCAAAAAACTCCTGACCTGTTTCGGATAACAAGAACCCGATGAAGGCTTCGGCCTCCTCTTCAGGCTAGAGTTAGGGCGACATTTGGCCATCTACCCCACCCGGACAAAGGATCCCTCCGTCTGTGCATTTTCCCTCCTACGCTCCCCCTTGGTTTCTCCGGCAGGGACTGTTAATGACGTTGTATGCAGCCTTTCGGTTTCATCGCTATTGGCAGCACACTCTGACAGACCTGGAGCCTGCCTATCGAGAACATATTTTTTCTGGCTCCAATGGGATCCCGTTGTTTGGCTGGGTAGCCATTCCGCCTCAGCCCCAGGGAACGTTGGTAGCCACTTATGGCATTACAGGAAGTTTGCAGGATCAGGGATTGCTGCGAGCTTGGGGGGCTAAGGCTTACGCCAGTGGCTATGCGGTGGTGCTCTTTGATTGGCGTGCTCATGGCCGATCGGCACAGATGTCCCCTGCCCTCACCTCCGATGGCATCCACGAAGGGCCAGATTTTGTCTGTATTGCTCGCCAAGCCCGCGACCTGGGTTGCCCAGATCCGATCTGGCTGGGGGGCTATTCCCTCGGAGGGCAATTGGCGTTGTGGGGAGTCCATACCGCCCAACAGTGGGGGGATCCCATTGCGGGTGGGGTTGTACTGTGCCCCAACCTTGATGGAGATCGGTCGTTACGTTACCTGGAGGCTCATCCCACAGGCCGTTATCTAGAACAATCAATCACCCGCAATCTGCAAAAGCTGATCCGGGAGTTGGCCACTTATCATCCCAGTCATTTTGATGTTGATGCTATCCCCCGAGCGACATCCATACGTGGGTTTGACCACGAGTTTGTTATCCCCCGACTTGGCTTTGACAGCGTAGAAGCCTACTACCAAGCCTCCAGCCCCCTGCCCTGGTTGCCCCAGCTCCAGAAACCCACCTTAATCATCTACGCTGCTAATGATCCGATCTTTGACCCGATTTTGATCCCAGACTTAGAAGCCATTGCGGGGCAAAATCGTCATATTGACTTGCTTCTGACCCAACATGGAGGACATGGTGGCTATGTGAGTGGTCGGTCGTGCCAACAAGAACTGCAAGACCCGGATCCCTGGTGGGCCTGGAATCGCGCCCTGAGCTGGATGAATGATCAGTCTCGCTAGATCTTAGTCTCGCTAAGTTGTTGCCGCGCTAGGTTTTTGGCCAAGGTTGACGGGATCCCCCTATAGAATTGGATCCCAGCCTTATTGCCCCTGTCACCCTATGAAAACAATGCTTGCACCCCGTCGGATCCTGCTCAATCTGCTGACTGTGCTGGTGGTGATGGTGGCGGGGCTATCGTTGCTCAACAGTTGGTTCCAGGCTCCCCCCCAAACCCAATTGGATCTGATCCAGACCCATCTGTCGCTGCAAGCCGCTCGGACGCTTGACGATCCTGAGTATCAGAGCCTAGCCCGCCCATTGCTCGGAGCAGATGTGGTGGAGAATGCCGCCAAACGCTATGCCAAAACCACCGAGAGCCTGACTACCCGGCTGGATCGAATTGAACAGCTGCAACCGACCCCGTCTGGTGAGACCAGCACCCATTCACCGACACCCAGGATCCAAGGGATTTATCGGCTGCAAGTAGAAGTTGACGCCCTCCGTCTCAGAACTGGGCTCCTGGCGGCCTATCAACAAGATGTCGCTCAGGCCCTCTCTTACTGGACAGCGATCTCCACAGAATTGGCCCCCACTGCTGATGTGTTGGAGGGTATGTGGGGGGATCCCTTGCGGATCCTACCTGATGCTGAACCGATCCTACGCTCTAGCCTCGATGGCTGGTTTCGAGGGGTGGCCTTGCAAAGGCTCTACAGTCTGCAACAGCGGTCGGACGCCCTCAACGCCCTCAATCAAGAACAGGAACAGCGGGCCATTGCAGCTCTGACACGGCTGCTGTTGGTGGGCGGCATCCCTGTGCTGGGCCTTTTGATCGGTATCATCACCTTGATTGGCTGGGTTGGCTGGCATCTCTGGCGCAAGCAGCCTCTGGTGGGATCCCGGTGGCAGGTGCCTTGGCCTGCGGTCTCTATTCAGGTAGTACTGACGGGCTGGTTTGTGGGGTTCTTTGGCTTGGGGTGGCTGGTGCCCCAGCTGTATGTGGGCCTATTGGGAATCCCGGCGGGGCAGCTCAGTCCCCTCCAGCGAGCTTTACAACTATTGCTCACCTACCTCAGCAGTGCGGCAGTGGGGTTGGGGCTGATCATCTGGGTGGCACGGACGGAGAGACGCCCCATCAGCCCTCAGGAGATGGCCAGCTCGGGGGAGCCTGCGCCAGAAACAACTCGAGATCTAGATCTCGAGACAGATCAGGCATGGGACGGAGATGAAGAGTCAGATTCCCCTGCTCCTGTCAAGCCCTCCTTGAGAACCTGGCCCGAAACGTCTATCGCAGGGCTGGATCTGTTTCGAGTGCGTGTTTGGGGATCATGGCCCCTGTGGAGCTTGGGTGCTTATTTTGCCGCCATGCCAATGGTATTAGTGGCTGGAGCCCTATCGCAGGTGCTGCTGCCAGCTGGGGGGGGTGGTAATCCACTTTTGCCCCTATTACTACAAAGCCAGGGCTGGGGGCCAAGATTTATCTTCTTCTTAGTGGTTTCGATCTGTGCCCCTATCTTTGAAGAGATCCTGTTTCGGGGCTTTTTGTTGCCATCCCTATCCCAACGGATGCCGATGATGGGGGCCGTTTTGGTCAGTGCTGTCTTATTCGCTGCCGCTCATCTGAGCCTGTCAGATATATTACCCCTCACTGTTCTGGGATTGGTGCTGGGGGTGATCTATAGCCGCACCCGTAACCTGTTAGCCCCCATCGTGCTGCATAGCCTGTGGAATACGGGATCCCTGGTGGCTTTGATAGTCTTAGGTCAAGCGGTCTAGTTTGGCGAGGCTCTATCCATCAAGATCCGCCACAGTGCTCCGTCCATAGCCGTTGGCTATGCCTGCCGCAGGCATAGGCTTGGGGGGTGGTGTAGCGGTGGGAGACCAATAGATACCTGAGGCAAGGGGCTTAAGCCCCTTGTGTCTAGTGGGTACATCTATGCCGTCGAGGACTGAACCCATGCTGAGAGTCAATCGTCATGACTTGAGCATGTCATGACTTGAGCAGCATCTGTATTGATGTATTGAGTCAGGATTTATCAGGAGGGATCAAAACTTGTTATCCCGCCGCGCCGTCTTACCGTGGTTCTTCGACCTGGAAGTATCCAGTCTAGGGCCTCAGACATGATTCGATAGTTTCCAGGATGTTATGTCTCAAGGAAAACTCGAAACCACCTGGCATACTGCTCACACACGCACATTCAGCCCTAAGTATCGAAAAGTATAGATCAGAAAAACAAAACGGCAGTCACCAACGCGGTAGGACTTCGATGATCATAATCCAAACCCCTCCAGTCGTATAGAGTTGCAATCCAAGGGCTGGTTATGCTACCGGAAGCAATAGAAGCTATCTGAATCAATAGAAACCGAAGCATTACAACGCAATCACCAGAAACAATCTGTTGATTTTCGTCCCTCCTGCCAAAGCTTGGGGACCACAAGAACGGGAGTGGGGACGCAAGCCTCTATTTGGTCTCACTGGCTAGGATCCGGAGCTTATCTGCCAGTTGCTGAATTTGCTTGCAAAATTGTAGGTTCTGTTTTTGGGTCTGGGTGACCTTTTCGCAGCTATACAAAACTGTGGTGTGGTCTTTTCCACCAAGGGCATCGCCGATTTTGGGTAGGCTCAGCTTGGTGTAATGGCGCATCAAATACATGGCCACTTGCCGTGCTTGACTGATGGTTCGTTTGCGGGAGGAGCCGAGTAGATCGTCACGAGCAACACCATATTCTTCACAAATGACTTGCAGGATGTGAGCCGCTGTGATCTCTCGGGCTTCGATGGGAGGGTTAAGGATGGGTTCGATATTTTCTACCGACATGGCCAAGCCCGAAATGGAAACAAAGGCCACTGCTCGAATCAAGGCTCCCTCCAGCTCACGGATGTTGGTGGTATAGGTGGAGGCAATGTATTCGATCACATCGCGGGGCAGTTTCATGCCCTCGTACTCAGCTTTCTTTTGCAAGATCGCCATGCGGGTTTCGATGTCAGGGGCCTGGACTTCGGCAATCAGGCCCATCGAAAAACGGGAGCAGAGACGATCTTGGAGACGAGGGATCAGATGGGGGGAGCGATCGGCCGCCAAAACGATCTGCTTGCCAGTTTCGTGCAGCGTATTAAAGGTGTGAAAGAACTCCTCTTGAGTATTTTCTTTGCCCTCAATAAATTGCACATCATCCACCAACAATAGATCCACATCGCGGTAGTGCTCACGAAAGGCCTGCATGCTGTTGCGACGGATGGCATCGATTAGATCATTGGTAAACCGCTCAGTAGAAACGTAGGCAACCTTGGCCCGAGGATTTACCTCCAGCCGATATTGACCGATGGCCTGCATCAGGTGGGTCTTACCCAATCCCACTCCACCACAGAGGAAGAGGGGGTTGTAGGCTCGCCCTGGCATCTCCGCCACCGCCAGCGCCGCCGCATGAGCCATCCGGGTATTGGATCCCACCACAAATCGTGAAAACGCATATTTGGGGTTGAGATCTACGGCCCGTACCGATAGCGTGCTAGCCCTCTCCAGCTTTGCACTGGCGGGCGTATCTTGAAGCTTGGCATCTTCCAAACTGCTGATCTGTTGTCCGGCTTCCACTACAAAAGCCACCTCTAGCGGTTGCCCTGTCAGAGCTTGCACTACCTCGGTGATGGCAGGGGCATAGTGTTTTTGCAGCCAGCCCCGCGCAAATGGATTGGGGGTAGAGACGGTGAGGCGCTCTGGGGTCAATGATTGTGGCTTGGCGGTCTTAATCCAGGTTTCAAAGGTGGGGCGACTGAGCTGAAACTGCAAATGTTCCAGCACCTGCTCCCACAGCTCTGCTACTACATCTGGGGGGTGGGATGGCGCTACTGATCCTGGGGTTGGGGCTCCGGGCAAAATCGGATCTGCATCCACATCCACCAGATTGCTCCTCATCTCATGCCAGGGGCTGTCATTTCGGTTGTTGAGGGGGGCGTCCGGCATGACTACAGGTGGGGCTAAGGAGGAAACTGAAGAGGCTGAAGAGGATTGATCGAGTCGGGCAACAGCTCGTTCTCGGTATAAAGGAAAACTTGGCACTGAGGGTGAACACCTCGTCTACAGCTAAGGTCTTAATACTTTAACGGCAGATCCCTAATCAGCCAACCTGTCGAATTGAGGCAATGTTTGCTAGTATGGTATGCCGAGATTTCTCAGTTGCAGCTGGTAGGCAGCGGCCTCGATTTCAGGGGTATCTAGCCTCCAGGATTGGTTGTAGCAGGGATCCCTAGGCATTGTCAGGTTTGCTTGCAACCCAAGTTGTTTTGTCTACCATGCCTGTCAGCTTCTTAGAGGCTGCTCTGTTCGCCCGTTACGTTACCGCCAACCCCATCTCCCCTTGTCCCCCTAGCGTCGCCCATCAATGGAGCGTGAGTCATGACCAAACGAACTCTGGAAGGAACCAAGCGCAAGCGTGCCCGCGTCTCAGGCTTTCGAGCCCGGATGAGAACTCCCGGTGGACGCCGAGTGATTCGCCGCCGCCGCTCTCGCGGTCGTGTTCGTCTGGGCGTCTGATCTTCACTTGATCTTGGAGACTCAATCAGACAGCCTACCTCGCTCAGACAGCCTACCTCGCTCAGACAAGATTGAGAACAAGCGGGATCCCTTGTGCTGAGTCATCTTCATCGGCTCCGAGATCGGCAAGCATTCGACTTGATCTATAAGCGGGGTCGCCGCAGATCAGGATCTTTGATAACGGTAGGTTGGTTTGACCGCCTGCCGACTATTTCTGTGTCTAGACATTCTCAGCCTGGGAATTCCGCTTCTCCTCCCTCACAAGGCATGGGGACTCTTGCTGATGCTGGGATCCCAACTCAAATTGCGGTGGTGGTCAGCCGCAAGGTCAGCCGCAAAGCAGTGGAGCGCAATCGGGTCAAACGGCGGATCCGGGCGGCGATTGCTTTGCTCCTACCCCAGATGTTGCCTCACCACTGGGTTGCCGTCTACGCCCGCAGTGCCATGCTCACCTGTAGCTGGGAACAGTTGCTGAAGGAATTATCCGGGTTATTGAGGAAGGCAGGATTGCTCACATCAGATCATCAGGGTGGGGTTTCGGGATCCTGAGAAAAATATTAAGATTGGTTTAGCAATTATTGGGAGCCTGAACCATGCCAGCCAAAGAGGACGTCTTTTTTGAGGGCAAACCCCACATTGGCGATCTACTCGTCAATATTGTGGTGGGGGCGACGTTGATCGGGCTACCCCTGTTTGTGGGATCCCTGGTACGGCGGATCTGGGTCAGCTATCGCATCACCGATCGGCGGGTAACGGTGTTTGGCGGCTGGGGGGGCAAAGAGCGCTCTGACGTGATCTACAAAGAAATCGCCAAGGTGGTAACAGTGCCCCGTGGTCTGGGCACCTGGGGGGATATGGTACTGACCCTCAAAGATGGCAGCAGACTGGAATTACGCTCCATCCCCGAGTTTCGCAAAGTTTATGAGTACGTCAACGAGCGTATTGACGCTCAGGCGCAGCAGGCCAGTGGTGCCCTGGGATCCAAGCAGGCAGCAACTACGGTGACTCGTGCCCGCACCAAGCCAGCAGTGGTTGAGGTGTCCAGCCAGTCAGACGACAGCGAAGAATTTGCCAAAGAACCGCCCGAAGTATTGACTGAGGCTCCCAGTTTTGGCTTTACAGCAGCGGCAGAACGGCTGAATGGTCGCATCGCGATGGTCGCCTTTGTGCTGTGGGTATTGCTGGAAGCTCTCACGGGTCAGCCGCTCTTGTCAGCTGTGGGTCTTGTCTAACCCCCGCTCTATCAGGAAGTGACCAGTACACCAGCCATAATCTTTGATTGGGCTGGTGGTGGAGGGCGCCTAGATTGAGGGGTTCAATGCCCCAAAAATCTACAATCTACACAAAAGTATTCTACAGTGT
>JBHJNR010000221.1:0-3750 GCA_050330615.1 Cyanophyceae cyanobacterium | reverse complement strand
GGTGCAGGGAGGATCCCATCCAGGGCCCGCAGCACTATCATGCTAGCGACAGCACCTGCCGTAATCTGCCCTTCGATGCCCAGGTTGTAGAGTCCTGTGGTGAAGGTATAGACCAGCCCAGAACTACACAGCACCAGGGGCATCCATGTGGCAAAGACTCGGCCCAATTGAGCTGGGGTGCCAAAAGCTCCCAGCCAAAAGCTTTGGGCCACCTGGAGTGGAGACGACCCAGCTAACCCAATCACCCAGACACAGAGTAAGGTGGCTACCACCAAACTGATCAAGCGGTGATCTAGGAGAACCTTGTGAGCCAATTTATTCATGTTTTTTATTTGTATCTGTTGCTACGGTCTTGACGAAAGACCTATGATGGAGAGAGCTGGATAAACTGACCAGGATTTCAACTGCTAAATCAAAGGCTAAACTTTGTGACCAAGTTTTACTCTTGTGATGCAGCCTTGTCCCTAGTCAGTTGATCGTGATCGATGGCTCGTAAAGATTGATCGTGATTGCTGCAATCGTGATTGCTGCAATCGTAATTGTTGCAATCGTGGTCGTTGCAATCGTAGTCGTTGAATCAGTGCGAATCCACCGTCTGGCTTTTCGTCGTTATCCATCCAGTCTGGCCGAGTTAAGGACAGTAACAGCAATGCCTACACTGACCATGACCCATTATGGGGTCGAAACCATTCAGGACGAAGCGCGCCGCCTGCTCAAAATCGGGGCTGTGCGCAAATCTGAGACTATCGGTCACCTTCAGTCTTTCTTCCCGGCTCGTGAGTGGCAGGGGATCGCCGAGGAACTGGAGCTGCAAGACTATCGCTTCAACGATCCCATCTGTGATCTGATTGGCTGTGAAGAGTGGAGCGAAGACTGAGGGTAACCATCTAGAGACCCCTAGCCTTGATCGCATGTCAAGCTCTTAGGGTGTCTTGGTGGCATCTCAAGTGCCTAAGCACATTCGCCTAGCAGTGATCTAGACTGATGCCGATGGTTTAGTCTATAGTGACCCCCATTTCGTAAAGACTATGACAGAAGGCCTTCGGGTTGCCATCTTGGGAGCCACAGGTGCGGTTGGTACAGAACTGCTAGCCCTTTTGGCGGAGCGGCAGTTTCCCCTCAAAGATCTCAAACTCTTGGCCTCCGCTCGTTCGGCAGGCTCTCGGATTTCATTTGAATCCGAGCAACTGGTAGTGGAAACGGTATCTCCCGAAGCCTTTACCGATATTGATCTGGTCTTGGCCTCAGCCGGTGGATCTGTGTCCAAAGAATGGGCACCCATCGCTGCTAGCCGGGGATCCGTGGTAATTGACAATTCCAGTGCCTTTCGGATGGATCCGACCGTGCCACTGGTGGTGCCGGAGGTAAATGGTGCTGAAGCTCTCAACCATCGGGGCATCATTGCCAACCCCAATTGCACGACTATCTTGATGTGTGTGGCGCTCTACCCTCTCCATCAGGTCAATCCGATCCAGCGCATCGTGGCGGCCACCTACCAATCGGCTAGTGGAGCTGGGGCACGGGCCATGAAGGAGCTGTGGGAGCAATCTCGCGATGTTTTGGATGGCAAGCCAGCCCAGCCTGAGATTTTCCCCTATCCAATTGCTTTCAATCTCTTTCCTCACAACAGCCCGATCCAAGACAATCACTACTGTCAAGAAGAGATGAAGATGGTAGAGGAGTCTCGCAAGATCATGTCTTCTCCTACTCTACGGCTGACAGCCACCTGTGTACGAGTCCCGGTACTGAGAGCCCACGCCGAGGCGCTCAATGTAGAATTTGCCCAGCCATTTGCGGTTGAGGACGCTCGCGCCTTGCTGGCTCAGGCCCCAGGAGTGACGCTGATCGAAGATTGGCAGGCTAATCGCTTTCCGATGCCGATGGATGTCAGTGGTCGGGATGCAGTGGCAGTGGGCCGGATTCGACAGGATATCTCTCATCCCAATGCCCTCGACCTCTGGCTCTGTGGTGACCAGATCCGCAAAGGGGCTGCCCTCAACGCCATTCAGATTGCAGAATATCTAGTTGCCAACGGTGGCTTTTCGGGATACCTGATGTAAGTGACCAATAACGTAAGTGACCAATGATGTAAGTGACCAATCTCCCAACAAAATAGCGGGCCAGCTGAGGCTAACTGCTGTGGGTTCCTGATTCGGAGCTCCCCAAATATTTGGCATCAATCAAGAATGTGCCGCTGGCAAATTGGATCCCGTAGGTGCCAAGGGGCTTGATCATTACGACGCGCCCCACATCACCCACACTGACCAGGGATCCCGACCGTAGCATCGGCATGGGATCCGCTGACTTGATAAAGGGCGGTGCGGCTGTGATTTGGACAGATTGGCCCACCTCAAACCGCTGCCGAGGGCTCGATTGGCTTGCAGAAAGGGAAGGCTCTGTCATGGGTCACAGTGTCCTACATGCAGACTGTACCCTCCCAGTTTAAGACAGGGATCCCACCAGCATCTGGCATGATCGAGCCGAAGATCTCTGCCCACTAGAGAGATCTATCCCCTTTCTGATCTGAGGGCGTAGGCGAAACGATTTCGGGTTAGGGCCAGAATGGGTTAGGATAAATGTAACGAAAGATAAATCCTTAGGGAGATGTCTCTTATTCAGAGAAAGA
Organism: Cyanophyceae cyanobacterium; assembly: GCA_050330615.1. Lineage (GTDB taxonomy): Bacteria > Cyanobacteriota > Cyanobacteriia > Thermostichales > Thermostichaceae > JAAUUM01. The sequence goes on along the minus strand of JBHJNR010000221.1, from coordinate 1,124 downwards.
TCCCATCTACAAGGATCCTTCCACTCGCACAATAACCCGGACAAGAGGAGCAACCATGGCTTTTGAACTGCCCACCCTGCCTTATCCCAAAGATGCTCTTGAACCCTACATGAGTGCCAACACCTTCTCTTATCACCATGAGAAGCACCATGCCGCCTATGTCGCTAACCTCAATAAAGCGGTCGATGGTACCGAATTGGCCAGCAAATCCCTCGAAGAAGTCATCGTAGCGGTTGCCAAGGATCCTGCTAAAGCGGGTGTCTTCAACAACGCTGCCCAAGTTTTCAACCACACCTTCTTCTGGAACTCCCTGAAACCAGGTGGTGGCGGCGCTCCAACTGGCGCGATTGCTGACAAAATCAATGCTGATTTCGGCAGCTTTGAAGCCTTCAAAACTGAGTTTACTCAAGCTGCCGCCACTCAGTTTGGCAGCGGTTGGGCTTGGTTGGTGTTGGATAATGGCACCCTCAAAGTGACCAAAACCGGCAATGCTGATAATCCTCTCACCGCCGGCCAGATCCCTATTCTCACCCTAGATGTGTGGGAACATGCTTACTATCTTGATTACCAGAACAAGCGCCCCGACTACATCTCCACCTACTTGGATCACCTGGTGAGTTGGGATGCTGCTAATGAGCGGCTGGCGGCCACTAAGTAAAAGCTAATTGACTAAAACAGATGAGGGATCCCTGATATCTTCAGACTCTTCTCTCATTCTTATCCGTTGGATCCCTGCCTATGGGTGGGGATTTTTTGTCGGCACTCGGTTCTTACTGAACTAACAGAGAGTCAATCAGATGGGCAATCTTAAGTACCAGCCCCCTGTAAAAGTAGCTTTTTTAACTATTCAGTAGATATAGAGCCTCCCAACAAAGACTCGGGATCCCGTTATTGCAAAGAGGTGACACTGTGGTGGATTTCGTAGTTGATAACTTTACACGCCGAGTACTCGCTTAACTTAGAAGCTAACCTTTCTGGATGCCGCCTGGGGATCCTTTCTACATAGTCTGCAAGCAGTAGCGGTTAAGCGCGGCAAGTGGGCAGTAGAAGGAAATGCCAGAGGCACAAGTATTGAATGTTCTAGTTGTGGTAGACGAGTTGAGAAAACACTCAAGGATAGGGTT
>JBHJNR010000220.1:0-11538 GCA_050330615.1 Cyanophyceae cyanobacterium | reverse complement strand
TTCAGCTGCTGGCTGGCTGGTATGGGCTTGGCTGGCAATTAGCTGATTAAAGGTGGCTCGACACTGGTAGTAATAGTCTGAGTCATTCTGCATCGGGATCCCAATGGTTAGCCCCTGTTGCAGCCACTGGTAGAAATTAACCAAGTGAGGATTCCAGTCATTCAGCACTGCCCGCTGAGGCTGTAGCCCCAGCGCCACCGCCATCCCCCCCACAAAAGGCTCCACCAACCGGCAGTCGGGATCCCAGATAGTTTGTAGCAGTGGCACCAGCCAGCGCTTGCCCCCAGCCCATTTGAGGGGAGGCGATAGGATGGGCAGTTGATCGGTGGGATAGCTCAAGGGCTGGGAGAAGAAAACGGCAGTTGCAGTTGCGGCAACCCCAGATTACCCCCTAGCCAGCCCCCCTTAGCCAATACTGACGCTGGTGAATAGCTGTTCCATCGAGAGCGCTGGGATCTCAGGTTTGGCAACGATCTCGATGATGCGGTTGCGAGCTGTGGGCTGAAACAGAGTCTCCACACAAACCTGAGCCACTTTGCGCCGGGGAATGCTGCCCTCGAACAAGGTGTCAGCGGAGGTCATCACGAGGATGTCGTCGTTGTCCTCGCTTTTGAGACCGCCTGGTCGCACGATGGTATAGGGGATCCCACTCTGGGTGATGTATTCCTCAGCCTGCTTTTTCCAGACCAGGATCAGCCAAAACAGATTGAGGGGATGAAAAAACTGCGAGACACAGAGGGAGCTGACCAAGATAAAGTGCTGGATCCCCTGCTGTTTGGCCGCATCCACCAGCGCTTTTGTCCCCTCATAATCGACCCGAAACGGTTCTAAGGGATCCCAACTGGGGCGTACCCCCGCCGCATTGAAGACCACGGTGCAGCTCACCAGGGCAGCGGCCAAAGTCTCAGGCTGGGTCAGATCCCCTGACACCAGTTCCACATCGGCTGAGATGCTCTGCCGCGCCGCCTCGATATCTCGAACCATTGCCCGTACCGGGATCCCTCGGCTGAGGAGTTCGGTGACGATCTCCTGGCCGGTGCGTCCTGTCGCTCCCACCACCAATGCTTTCATGGTTGACCTCTGCTCTCAATCTTGAGCTGACAAAAAGGGCTATCTCCCTACTCTAGTCTGGTTCTAGAAGACTGGTCTGGGTGAGCCCATCACAAGACGGCCAGGGTGATCGCTTCGGGTCAGCGGTTGCCAAAGGCTTTGCATCAACACTAGGCAGTTTCGGTCAATTCGCCGCACCTGAATGTTATGCGGCGTGTGCAGATAGCCTGGGCTTTCCCAGAAAGCAGCAGAGTGTATAGAAGAAAATGGTTTCTACACTGCCTAGCCTTGCCCTAGGATCCTGGAGCTGGAGATCCTGGATCCCGATCGGCCAGCTCCAGCGTATCTCGCACCTCTTGCCGGAGGCGGCTCATGATCGACTGAGGGGATAACTGATTGAGCAGGGTTTTGATCGCAGCTCTGGGACTGCCTGGCCCCGAACGGGATCCCGTCTGAATTGTCGCTTGGACAACGCGGCTGATGCGATGAGTCCAGAAACCTGACACCATTGCCTGCATCACTCCGGATCCCACCCCCAGCGGCGAGACCAGTGCACCGTTGATCCAGACAAAGGGATCCAGCCCCAACATCAACCCAGATCCCAGATTCACCGCCGTCAAGATCCCTAGCCCCACTCCCAATGGTTGCAGCAGCGAGCGATAGGCCCTGAGCAGGGATCCCGGCGATCCATGAAAGTCTCGGGACAGCTTCGCCACCAACCCCAGATTCACCACCGCCATAATGGCCAAATCGAGGGGCCAGATCGGACAGAGTCCCACCCCTAGGGCTTGCAGGCCAATGGCCCGCCATTGATCTTGCTGAGCTGCTGTTGTTGCCACTCGCGCCTGTCGGGCCAGGATCCGATCATGCAGGGATCCCGCTGCCACCAAACGATTCAATGCGGTCAAAGACTCAGCTTCTTGCTGCAAAACCTGTTTTAATTTTGCTTTGAGCGGCTCAATCTGGGGTTGGGGTCGCTCCCACTCGTGGGTGATGCTGTTATCCGGCCAGTGGATACGGACGCGATTGGGTTTGGGGTCAGCGGCCACCATCAAGATTTCGTCGGGGGAGACCAACTGCCGCAGATGGGGACTGGTGATCTGGGCATAGATCGCCTCCCGGTCGTGATCGGGATAGAGATCAATTTTGTTGAACACCAGCAAGATCGGCTTGTGGAGGGTGCGTAGTTCTAACAGTGCCTCATATTCGATCTGGCTCAGATCTCCGGCAATCACAAACAGGATCAAATCCGCTTGCTGGGCTGCTGTCCAGGCCAACTGGGCGCGTACCTGTCCCTCCACCTCATTCAGCCCTGGGGTATCCAACAGCTCCACCACCTGCTCAGAGTCCGGATCCTCTGCCCACTGGAGACGGTGGGTGGAACGGGTCACCCCATTCAGAGGCCCCACTGCCAGCATGGGATCCCCCAAGAGGGCATTGAGCACCGCCGACTTGCCGCGATTGACCAGGCCAAAAGCCGCCAGTGTCAAAGTGTATTCAGATTGAATCAAGCTTTGTAATTTAGTGAGATCGGATTGCCAGGGATCCCGCTGGGGGGTAGGCAACTTTGACCAGTGCTGATACAAGTCCGCGATGACTCGGTGGGCGAGTTGGCGATGGGGCTCAGACATGGGACAGGACTCATCAAATCAGGGGTGGGACTCGGGAGGCGACAAGTCGCCGCTAGCGCGAACCCTGTCTCAACTCTAGCCAGAGATTGGGGGAGCCGCCTGCGGTATCTCGGGGGCAGGTTCGCAGAGTTGCAGGGCATTGTAGTGATTCATGGCCCGAGCGATATCGTGTTTAAGGATGGTCTCCACACAGTCGGCAGCAGCTTTCAAGACCGCTTCAATGCAGGGTTGTTCGGCGGGGGAAAAGCCCCCCAAGACATGTCCCACCACTGCTGCCGATCCGGCTTTGGGTTTACCCACCCCGATCCTGAGACGGGGAAAGTCCGGGGATCCCAAATGCTCGATCAAGGAGCGCATGCCATTGTGTCCCCCTGCCGAACCACTGGCTCGCAGCCGCATCCGGCCCAATTGCAGATCCATATCGTCATAGATCACCAGTACTGTGGCGGGATCTAACTTGAACCAATCCACCACCGCCCGCACCGACTGCCCCGACCGATTCATAAAGGTTTGAGGTAGCAATAATCTTTGTTTGCCCAGTGGAGTCGCCCCCTCGCTATAGCGGGCCTGAAACCGCTTCTCCTCCCGCAATGGGATCCCCCAGCGTCGAGCCAGCACCTCCACCACATCAAATCCGCAGTTGTGGCGGGTGGACTCATACTGCTTACCGGGGTTGCCCAATCCCACAATCACACTCAGACCACTCATGACCACTCAGTTCCCAACGTAAAAATCCCCAAAGTGAAAGACTTCAGGGCCTTTTGATTTGTAACACCATGCGGACGAAGAGACTCGAACTCTTACCCCTCACGAGACTAGAACCTAAATCTAGCGCGTCTACCATTCCGCCACGTCCGCACATCGGGATCCTCACAGCTGTGGGATCCCAGAGATTTGATATTGTAGCCTGAGATGGCCTCTGGCCAAGATTATTCTGACCAATCCTATAGAGACCAGATGCCTAGGCTTTCTTCGCGAGCACGACGCTCTAAGCCCACAAAGTGATTGTCGTATTTGATGTTGTGGGTGTAGGGGCGGATAGTGGCCAGACCATTGCGCACCAGTAGGGCATTCATCTGATCTCCATGCAGCCAGATGTAAGCCTCCACCGGCCCGCTGGCATCCTCATTGCGCAAAAAGGTGTCCCCCTCCAGCTTCACCTGCTGAAATAGGATCCGATCCCGCAGCAGTTGTACCGCCTCACTATCAAACGGGGCATCGGTTTCCTCGGGGGCTTGGATCCCTGCCAAGCGGACAATTCGCATCTGGGTTTCGCCATCGATCTGCACCGCTACCGTATCCCCTGAAAGCACCGCCCCCACCGTGCCATAGGGAAACCGATCAAAGTTGAAGTTGTCAAAATAATAGGAGGTGTCTGGCACCGGACGCGGCTCTCCAAACCCAAATCCTTGAGTGGCCATCACGCCGCCCCATAGGATCCCGACTCCACCCAGACAAACACTTAGTTTCCAGCCCAAACGACTCACCATAACCCTCTCCTCACAACGATCCATTTTCAAGTCAACTTCCACTTCAAAGCGTTTCATGGCAAGGGCTACTGCTGGAGCCATGCTGTTAATGTGAAGGCTCAAAGAAGCAAGTCAAGCCTTCAAATCAAGCCTTCAAGCTTCGACCCGAGAGCCAAACTTGCACAAGATGTTGGTGATTGTATCCGCAACCCCGAAGATAGGCTTGTGGCAGGCACGATTTCTGGCCACTTGCTGCGTAGGCCCACTCTGGCCCCCAGGGATCCCTGGTTGAGCCCTTTGTGAGAAATGAGTTAAGTTTGTTAAAGTAAGACAACAAACGACGTAGTCCCTCACACGCCTCATCTATGAACAAACCCAAATCATCGACCCTGCCGCGATTGACTCGGCTGTTAGCTCTGTCGATGCTCAGTCTTGGCCTCTGGATGGGATCCCCGGCTCATGCCGCCATTCCCGCCCAGTTGGATTACAGCGATTTCTTGCGCTATATCGAGCAAGATCGAGTCACGCTGGTGGAACTGAGTAGCACCAGTCCTGCGGCTCAAGTGACGGCAACAGATGACCAAACAGGCCGCGAGACCACCTACCGGGTTGAGCTGATTCCAGCCACAGTGCCTCAATTGGTGGAGCGACTGACCCAGGAAGGCATCGACATCAATGTCTTAGAGACCCGTGATGGGAGTGCTTTTTGGTCTATCTTCGGCAATTTCCTCTTCCCGATTCTATTGTTGGCGGGGCTATTTTTTCTGTTGCTGCGACGGGCAGGCGGGGGAGCCAGCGGCCCTGGCCAAGCGCTGAATTTTGGCAAGTCCAAGGCTCGTTTCCAGATGGATGCCAAAACCGGCATCAAATTTGACGATGTGGCCGGTATTGAAGAAGCCAAAGAAGAGTTGCAAGAGGTCGTTACCTTTCTGAAGAAGCCGGAACGGTTTACGGCTGTGGGAGCCAAAATTCCCAAGGGTGTGTTGCTGATTGGCCCTCCAGGAACCGGCAAAACCCTATTGGCTAAGGCCATCGCAGGCGAAGCTGGGGTGCCTTTCTTTAGCCTGTCGGGTTCTGAATTTGTGGAAATGTTTGTGGGGGTGGGGGCCTCTCGGGTACGAGATCTGTTTAAGAAGGCCAAAGAAAGCGCCCCTTGCATTATCTTTATCGACGAGATCGACGCGGTGGGTCGTCAACGGGGTGCCGGTATCGGTGGGGGCAACGACGAACGGGAACAAACCCTCAACCAGCTGTTGACCGAGATGGATGGCTTTGAGGGCAATAGCGGCATTATCATTATCGCCGCTACCAACCGACCCGATGTGTTGGATGCGGCCCTGCTGCGCCCTGGTCGCTTTGATCGGCAGGTGTCTGTGGATCGGCCCACCTTCAAGGGGCGTTATGAGATCCTCCGAGTCCATGCCCGCGACAAAAAGCTATCGGATGAGGTCAGCCTGGAAGCTGTCGCCCGTCGAACCCCTGGCTTTGCTGGGGCAGACTTGGCCAACCTCCTGAATGAGTCTGCTATTTTGGCGGCTCGTCGTCAGCAAATGTCCATCACCAATCAAGATATTGATGATGCCATCGACCGGATTTCAATTGGGTTGACCAAGCCCCCCCTCTTGGATGGCAAAGAAAAGCGGCTGCGGGCCTACCATGAATGTGGTCATGCCCTGTTATTCACGGTGCTACCCAATGCGGATCCCCTCAATAAGGTGACGATCATTCCCCGTTCCAATGGCATTGGTGGCTTTGCTCAGCCGTTGCTGGACGAAGAACAAATTGACTTTGGCCTCGATAGTCGGGCGCGCTTGCTGGATATGGTGGTGGTAGGCTACGGCGGACGAGCTGCTGAGGATATCGTCTTTGGCTACTCGGAGATCACCACTGGAGCTAGCAACGACCTGCAACAAAATACCAGCCGTGTGCGGGATATGGTGACTCGGTTTGGTATGTCAGACCTAGGACCGGTGATGTTGGATCCCCCAAACCGCGAGGTGTTTTTGGGGGGCGGCTGGATGAACCGCTCAGAATATTCTGAAGATGTGGCGGCTCGGATCGACCGCCAGGTGCGGCAAATCTTAGATGGCTGCTATGAGCGGGCTAAGGCAATCTTGCTGGACAATCGTCCCCTTTTGGATCGTTTAGCCGACACCTTAGTGGAGCGCGAAACTCTGGATGGGGAAGAGTTCCGTGCCATTGTGGCCGAGTACACGGAGATCCCCGACAAGACCATTGGGGTGCCAAAACTGGTGTAATCGGTAGCAGATGAGCAGGATTGCTTGTCTATGCGTGATAAACTCTCGCTCATTGCAGTCCTGAATGTGTGTGAACTTGTAATTTGGCTGGGTGAGGTTATGTACTTCATCCAGCCCTTTTTCTTGTTTAGGGCTTCTTTGTGAGAGAGATCCCAAACAGACATCCATCGGGGATCCCTCTCCAAGCCCCGCGCCTCATCGGTTGCCAGAAGCCATAAAGCCAGACACAATGGGGGTTAGATGGCCTCGATCCCCGCTATGATCAATAACTTTCGCGATCATCACCCGATGGGAAGCATCCTGACTGAGTTGCTTCGCATTGAGGAAGGGATCCATTTTGTTCGTGCCCAAATTATTGTCAATAGCACCGTATTAGGAACCGGATTAGCGGGATCCAATACGGTAGAGGAAGCTGAAGATGCAGCCCTAAAGCGGGCTCTCACCCATGCGGGCTTCAGCCAATCGAGCCTCTCACCCACCCATGCAGCGGTGGCTTCGCCACCATGGCAAAGCCCTAGTTTCCCCTCTTACGAGGATCCCCTGCCCGTTTCTAAACCAGAGACGGGATCCCCTGCTCTAAGCATCCCCACTAGCCGGGTGGGCAATGGCCACCTACCCCCCCAGCCTGCTCAATGGGAGGTACCGATCCCTGCTGCACCGCCGCCGATCCCTCCATCTGCGGCCATGGGATCCCCGTTTGCTGATCCGATGGATGATGAAGATCTGTCTGATGTGATTGCCCAGACGGATGTGGAGATGAAACGAGTGGGCTGGACATCGTCTGAAGGGCGAGATTATCTGCTTAAAGCGTTTGGCAAAAAGTCCCGTCAACTGTTAGAGCCACGGGAATTGCTCCAGTTCCTGCAGCATTTGCAGCAACAACCCACCCGCTCCCCATCCTAATTGGCTGAAAAGGCAAGGGTCCCACTCCTGCTAGTTCTTCCTCGTTGCCTTGCAAGGGAGCCTGTTACGCCGATCTGAAGCAAAATGAGGGAATTGCTTGCCCTTTGACATGAATTCCTATGCCTGACCTTGCTCCCGACTCAGCCGGATCCCTGCCTCAACCCCACCTCAATCCTGTTGATCGGCACAGCCATGCCCATCCCCATATTCACGATCCGGAGTCTGAGCGCAAAATGATCAATCGCCTCTCCCGCATCGAAGGCCATGTGCGGGGGATTCGAACCATGATCTCAGATCACCAACCCTGTCCCGATGTGCTGCTGCAAATTGCTGCGGTGCGGGGGGCTCTCGATCGAGTCGCCCGCTTGATCTTGGAAGAACATGTCTCACAGTGCATCACCCGAGCAGTGGATAGCCAGGATCGCGAGGTGATCCAACATGAGTTAGAAGACCTTCGCCATGCCTTAGATCGGTTTATCCGGTGATGAGGGATGTGGGATCCCCCCATAAGCGTTCATGCTCGGGCTCTGTCCTGACCCCCAAACGAATGTAGTGATGGCCCAGCTCCGGGAAACTGGAACAATCTCGAATCAGGATCCCTTTACGCCTCAGCCATTCCGCCTGGATCTGAGTGGCGGATCCTGGGATCCGACAGAGCAAAAAGTTGGCGGCACTGGGCAAGGGATCCCAGCCTGGTAGGTGTTCTCGCAAGCCAGACTCTAGGTGCTGCCGAGCTGGTGCTAACCACTGGTGGGTGTGGGATTGAAACGCATGATCCTGCAACGCTGCGATCCCAGCCACCTGAGCCAGACCATTCACACTCCAGGGATCCCGCCAGGTTTGCCAGCGCCGGAGCCGATCGGGATGGGCGATCACATAGCCCAAACGCAGCCCCGGAATGGTGTAGAACTTGGTCAAAGACCGGATCACCACCAACTGAGGATAGTCTGCCACCCAAGGAATCAAGCTATTCGATTCCTCCCCTTGGGAGCCCAGGGGGAGAAAGTCCATAAACGCCTCATCCACCACTACCAAGTCAAAGGCGCTTAAGTAGGGCAAAAGATCCTGAGGTTGCCACAGGATCCCAGTGGGATTATGGGGATTATTGAGCCACAGGGCGGAGCGATTGGCTGTGGAGAGAGTTATGGCAGCATCGACAGCAGGCCCCAACCATTGATCCAGAGGCCGGAGACTCACCTGCTCAAACGGGATCCTGATCCGGAGGATGGATGCACCAAAGGCAGATAGTGCCCTTTCGTAGTCCCCAAAGGCGGGTACTGGCAACAGGGTTTGGGACAGCTCAGCACTGTCCCGCGCGGCCCAGGTGATCCACTCAGCTGCCCCGTTGCCCACACGGATCCAGTCAAGTGGGATCCCGTGCTTGCGAGCTAGTTCTAGACGTAACAACTCCGACTCAGGATCTGGATAGGATCCCACTGCTTGAAGAGGATTGGCCACCGCCTGGGACAAAGCTTGGATCACCGAAACCGGTGGCCCCCAAGGATTGAGACTGGCGGAAAAATCCAGGATTTGCTCCGAGTTGAGACCCACCTGAGCAGCAGCCCAGCCCCGATTGCCCCCATGTTGAGGGATCCCGTTGGCTGAGCAGCTGTCACTAATATCAGAGGGTGGGGTGAGGAAACCCGTCAAGGCCATCTCGGGACAAAACGATGGGACAGTAGGGGACTATTTCTTCGAGCCACCCACCGCATCTCGGAAGGACTTACCAGCGGTGAACGCAGGCACGATGCTAGCGGGAATCACCATCTTTTCGTTGGTCTTGGGGTTGCGACCTTCTCTTTCTTTGCGCTTACGGGCCTCAAAGGAACCGAAGCCCACCAAGGTGACTTTGCCCTTTGGCTCGCCCTTGTCGTCTTTGGCCGCGACTTCTTCCACAATGATCTCTAGAGCCGCAGTCAGAACTGCATCGGCCTCTTTCTTGGTCACACCAGCACGGTGAGCGACTGCATCCACCAATTCAGCTTTGTTCATCCTGCTCTCCTCATCCAAAAATGAAACGGTCACACTTGATCCCGCCGCAACCGAGGCTGACGACACAAATCACTGACATATTCTACAGCTTAGTTCTCATGAAATGGGCTTGTGGGTAGGATTTTCAGGCTTTTCTAGCCTAGACGAAAGCCAGGATTCTGATTAATGTACGATCTGATACTGGATCTGGTCACAATCCTCGGTGGAAAAACTATCAATAGGGATCTGGAAAAGCCTATAGAGTCCAGGATGCTTTATTCTCGCTGGAGATCGAAGTAAGCTCGCAAGACATCTCGGGCCATGGGAGCAGCCATCGTGCCGCCGCCGCCACCACTATTCTCCAGGAAGGTTGCTACCACGATCTCTGGGTTCTCGTAGGGGGCAAAGCCCACATACCAAGCATGGGAGAGCCGGGGCTGATCCTCGGCGGTGCCGGTTTTGCCCGCTGCCGGTGGATATCCTTCCCCCAAGTTCCCGTTGCCCCCAGTGCCGTAAGCCACCACCCCCCGTAAACCCCGCCGCAAGACATCCAGGGTTGATGGCGATAGTCCCACCCACTCTCGTTGAGGCTCCCCACCTGCCAGCGTCTGCTCAGACAAGATAGGCGTCACTCGCCAGCCACCATTGGCCACCACTGAGGCCATCACTGCCTGTTGAAGTGGCGTCGCCGTTAAAAAGCCCTGTCCAATCGACATATTGACAGTGTCCCCCACATACCAAGGCTCTCGCCAATTGGCTAGCTTCCACTCCTGATCGGGCACCAATCCGGCAGACTCTCCAGTCAGGTTCAAGCCCGTCCGGGATCCCAAGCCATATCGCCGTGACCATTCCTGAATCGGCCCTGCTGTTATGTTAAGAGCCACCTGATAAAAGAAGGTATCACTGCTATAGGCCATCGCCTGCTCAAAGCCCAACGTGCCGAAGCCCGCCCGATTCCAATCCCAAAATCGTCGTCCCCCCACCTGAATATAGGGGGCTGTACCTAATACCGTTGTGGGGGCATAGCCGCCATCCTCTAGGGCTGCTGATGTGGTGACAATCTTGAAGGTACTGGCGGGGGCATAGGCTCGGATGGCTCGATTGAGGAAGGGAAAAGCCTGCTGCTGAATCGCGTCCCACTGGGCCTGAGTGATCTGGTTCGAAAAGATATTAGGATCGAAAACAGGATAGCTGGCCATCGCTAAGATTGCCCCATTGCGGGGATCTATGGCCACCACAGCCCCTCGGCGCTGAGCTAGAACTTGTTCAGCCGTCCGCTGTAAACCTGCATCCAGCGTTAAGCGCACTGTCTGTCCCGCTTGAGGAGCTTGTTCCCCCAGCACTCGCAGGACTTCCCCCCCGGCATCCACTTCCACCTGTTGCCCACCCCACTGGCCTCGGAGGGAGGCTTCAAACAGCCCCTCCACCCCCATCTGGCCGATGATGTCCCCAAGGCGATAGTTGGCCTCAGGTCGTGCCAGAAGTTGATCGTTGGAGATCTCAGCGGTGTAGCCGAGGACATGCGCCGCCAAATCCCCCTCGGGATAGTACCGAATCGCCTCCGCCTCTACAATGACGCCCGGTAGCTCACGGTTGAGTTCCTGCAACCGGATCACCATATTGGGATCCACATTGCGCAAAACCCGGACGGGAAAGGGAGAGCGATAGCCTGCTTGTTGGAGGCGGGTTTCAATTTCTTCTGCAGGGATATCCAGCAATAGGGCCAGCCGAGGGATCATCAGTTGCCAGGCGGCTCGGGACTGAGCTAGCGGCCACAGATAGACCGCATGGGACAACTGACTGCCCGCCAATAGGGCTCCGTGACGATCGAGGATTCGCCCCCGTTCAGGGGGTCGAGGCACCAATCGAATTCGGTTCGTATCCGCCAGCTGGCGATAATAAGCGTTATCGACTACCTGCAAGTAAGCCAGACGGCCCGCCAACCCCACTAGCAGCACTGTCACAATCAGCAACAATAGGATCCCTCGGGATCCCTGACCGGCGGTTTTTTGCTGATGAGCATGTTGAGAGGCGGTCAGGCCCGAGGAGGTATTCATGGGCAGGGGACGCAAAGGCCGAGAAGAAGGGTTGACCATGCTGTCTACCGTTGAGGAGCAAAGGGTACTGGGGTGGATTTCATCCTCGCTCATCTTACTATCCCGCCTTAGTCCCTCTCCGCTGGGCTGGAGGGCTTTGGTAATAAGTACAAGGTAAACAAAGTTTTCGGACAGTTATCGTATCCAGAGAGTGGGGGAT
>JBHJNR010000219.1:0-14803 GCA_050330615.1 Cyanophyceae cyanobacterium | reverse complement strand
GAGTGTCGGGATGAAAGCCGCGTGAGGCAGAGCCGAACAATTTGATTTTACACTGGCTTCGGGGTTAAATGAGGATGGCCTAAAAACCCACCTGACCGCATCGTAACGACAGGCTTCAGTAGCGGTAATACGCTTGCCCAGGATAGTTCGGTAGCTCAGGGAAGCCGTTTTCTCCAACTGGCTGCCATTGCATAAGTCCATGAGAAATAGTGCAAACTTTATCAACCTGCGGAAGGCGGGTTGCTGCCTGGGTAGCAGGAAACTGCTACGGGAGTCAGTGGAATGTGCTGTTAAACAGGCATTACCAAAACCTCCAGAGGCTGCGTAAGACCAATACTTTGCTTGCAAGGTGGAGGCAGCGGCTGTTGAAACAGGAAGCCCGTGCTGAATGCGTAGCATCAGCGTCGGGTACTTCACGAAGCAGGTACTTCACGAAGCAGGTACTTCAGGAGCAGGTACTTCAGGAGCAGCTGCGGGTGTTGGTGCGGCATTTTCATCGTAGATGTAAGCGGTTAGGTTAAAGGTTGCACCTAACTCAGGAGCATTGGCAGTATCGAACTGTATTGATAAATTGCTCACTTGCAGAAGGGTTTCTAACCGTTCGATATTGTTCATCAGACCGATAATGTCTTCATAAGTCCCTCTCATCGAAATGGTAGAGTTTTGTACTTGAATTTGGGCGGCAAGGGGAGCAGGCACCCCTTCTCCCCCAGCAGTCCGCGCCGATGGCACAAAGCTGCGAAGGCCAGTGGCACTTAACTCCATCAACCGGGTGACATCGATCAATTGCGTATCAATATTTTCAGGGTTAGGCAACAGACGGCTGATCTCCTCATTGGCTGCGCGAGCTGCCACCAGTCGGCCCTCCAAAACAGGCACCTCTGGTAAAGCGGCAACCTGCTGCTCTGTCTGAGTCAACTGGGCAGTCAGTTGCACAATTTCCGCCTCGACCGTCTGAATTTCTTCCAGTAAAGGTCTGAGATTGAAAAAGGCCAAGAGACCTGCTGCCAGCACCCCCAAGCTGCCGACAGCAATGCCGATACGCATAGGGGTCAGTTCAATTCCAGCAATCACTGGAGGGCCAGACGGAGGGGGAACGAAGCCTTCAGTGGTGAAGCCGCCATCGGTGGGATAGTTGCCAGTCATTTAATTGATCTCCAACTCACGCAAAATGGTCAATTTTTCGACAACCCCAAGCGCCCCTTGTGCCCGCAAGATATCCAAGGTTTCCGGGGTCGATAACTGCAAATTTGCCAGGGTGATGGTCAAGCCATAGTTAACACTGGGAAGCGTATCCTCACTGCCTGCCACTTCCTGCGTGTTGTTGAGCTGAACGTTTTGAACATAGGGGGATTGTTTGAGGGTCAAGATGAAGTCATTCACCTGCTCAAACTCCAGCGATTGACCTTGGATGGTGACGGTATTGGCAGTGGTGGATAAGTTGCTAACCCAGACATCGGGGGGGACGCGGTTACGGACATCTTGCATAATGGCAGACCAGGGCTGAAGTGAGACAAAGAAGCTTTGGAAGGCATTGGTACGGGCTAACAATCCATCCAATTCTGTCTGGAGCGCTTGCCGTCGACTCAGCTCCGACTGAGCCTCACTCAAGTCACGATTAATCTCATCTCGATCGAGGCGCAGGGCTGTCAGGCGAGATGTCAATTGAAAGTTACCCCAGGCATAAGCTCCCAACGAAACCCCTGCGATCAGGAGGCCAATAATAATTGCTGTACTGCCCCCGCGAGAGGGGGCGACGGGTACAGCCACCCCACCAGCCGTAAACTGGCCCGTGGTGGCTGTTAAGGTGCGTTCTTTGAGAAAGTTGATTTCGGGTGTGTACATAGCCTGAGCCTTTATCCTCTGGGGTTCTGGATCACCAGATAGTGTTTAGCAATAAGTGGCCAACAAGATTGAATGGGGTCGTAGATCAAGGGCAAGGAAGCTTTAAAAGCCTTCTTCAAAGCGGGTGATCTAAAGTCTAAGGTCTTGAAGCCGAGGGGAAGATTCGATTAAAGTCTATCCGACACCTGATGACAGGGCACTCTTTTTGTCAGGATAAGAAATCATTGCAAAAACGAATTGAGAAAGAGTTATGGAATGATCTAGCTATTTCTCATCCCTAACCCTAAGGCCACCCCCAAGCTAGGACGTTCATTGAGTGGGATATCGATGTTGTCGGGCACACTTAAGCTCCCCAAGGGATCCGCCAACTCTACTGGGATCCCAATCCGTTGAGACAAGAACCCATCGATCTGGCTCATGCCCGCTCCGGATCCCGCCAGCAATACCTTGACCACAGGGCAACTGCGTTCTTGGCTGACATAAAAATCGACAGAGCGTTGCAGCTCATCCGCCAGATCCCCCAGGATTCGAGAAACTGCGGTAATGCCGGGGTTATTGGCCCCCTGTTCTCCCATCACCAAGGTCTCATTGGGGTTGACCACCGGCAGCCGCAGCGACATTAGCAAGTCACCTGTGCGACCACTGGGCAGATTGAGGGCTTGGGCTAACACCTGCTGCATGTGGGTGGTGCCGGTATTGACGGTACGAGTGAACTGCGGCACCCCATTGACCAAAATGCTAATCTCGCTGCTCTCATAGCCAATGGAGGTGAGTAAAACCGCGTCTTGACTACCGTACTGGGAGAGTTGTTCCTGAATGGTGCGAATAATCGAGAAGCTGGTGAGTTCGACGCAACGTGGCTTGAGATTAGCCGCCCGCAAAACTTCCAGCTGAGAATCCACCACTTCTTTGGGGATCGCCACCAGCAAAACCTCGGTGCGTTCGATGTTGTCATCGCCAATATCAAGTCCCAAGGCCTGGAAATCCACATCGGCCATCTCCCGATCGAAGGGGATGTAAAGTTCTGCCTCTTGCTCCAGCACCACCCGGCGCAATTCGTCAGCAGGTAGATCGGCAGGCAAGCGAATCAGACGGACAATGGCATCCCGTACAGGCACCGCCGTAGCCACCCCCCCCTCGCCAGAGATATTGTTCTCACTGAGCAAATTGGACAGAGTCAGCCCTAAGGACATGGGATCCTGAATGCGACCCTCGACCATCGCCCCAATCGGCATCTCGGCGGTGACATAGTGTTGAAGGATGGTGCGATTGCCCTGTTTTTTGAGCTGGGCGACGGCAATTCTTTCAGAATTGATATCGATCCCGAGCAGACTTTTACTGCTTGACCGTTTAAATAGATTGGCAATCACGTCGGATCCCTCAACGTTGGGATAAGTGCTAGAGGCATCGTACCCAAATTATTAAGGGTGAACCACCCATCTGTCTTACGACTTAGGACTAGCCTGAGCAAACATTGGGTGAGTCCCCTACTGGAGCAGGAAACTGTTCTCTACAGAGCTGTTTGGTGGTGACTGCCATCCGCCTGCACCCAAACCAGGGCATCCAGCCGACGGCGGCGAGCCAAGACTTCCAGTTCATCGGCGGAGCGGCCCCCCAATTCCAGCTCTACTCGGGCCGAGGGATCCTGTTGTCTCTGCTGCTGAGCCCACTGAAACGCCGCCCCAAAAGCCTGATCGTCCACAGGCACCACCAACAATCCCCCTCGGGATCCTAGAGGGGGCATCTGGCCACTGGTCACTAAAATCCGCTGCAACCGCTCCAACGGCAGCATGAAGCCCACCCCCGCTTGGGGCACCCCAGCCTGGGATCCCGCTCCATATAGCTCAAATAGTTGGTCATAGCGCCCCCCCGAGGCAATCACCTCCCGCTGGGCCACCGCCTGAAAGACAATGCCGCTGTAGTAGCCATAGGTCTGCAACAGGCTCAGATCCAAAACCAAAGGGATCCCTTGCTGAGCCAACATATCGCTGAGGGACTTGAGATGGGCGATCCGCTCCCGATGGCGATCGGGGATAGCCAAAGAGGCCAACCGAGCCAACACAGTCTCGGGATCCCCTCGCAGGTTAAGGATCTCTTGCCCCAAAGCCCGATCAGTCGCCGGAATGGTATCGGAGTCTAGTGCCACATAATCCAGCTGGACGATGGCCTGACGGACAGGGGCGAGGGCGGCAGGAGAGAGCCCACTGAGCAAGGCCTGGGTCAAACCCATATCCCCCACCACCAGAATCCAGTCGGGAATCTGGAGTCGTTGCAATGAGGTGGCTAAGAGCAGCAACATCTCAGCATCCGCCTGCCAGCCCGCCGCTCCGATCAGCTCCACCCCCGACTGAAAGAGTTCCTGATCTCGCTGACCACTGCCGGGGGCTGCACCACGAAAGACATTGTCTTGGTAATAGAGCCGCAGTGGCAGGGCGGCATTGATCATGCGAGTGCTGACCGCCCGCACGATAGAGGCGGTATGTTCGGGCCGCAATCCCAGTAGCGTTCCCTCCGCATCCCGCAATTGCAAGACAGAACTGGGCCGAACCGAGCCCCCAGCGGTCAAGGTTTCTAATCGCTCTAGGGTAGGGGTGATAATCCGCTGATAGCCCCAACTCTCGTAAACCTGATTGAGCTGTTCCTCCACCCACTTCTTTTGCAGCACATCTAACGGCAATAGATCCCGAACCCCCGCCGGAGGACGTGGCAATGGGGCTGGACGAGATAGGGATCCCTCAGTCATGTGTGCTCAATCCTTATGTCTGCGATAGGGGGCTTATGTCTGCGATAGGGGGGCAAGGGATAGCCCCAAGTCCCTAGCTATCTTCGCAGGCGATGGGATCCCGGATCCCTTTACAATCTGTCATGTTGCGCTAGTACGTTGTCGAAGGGGTAGACATGGGTGCCGAGATTGGGCTGGTAATTTTTGATTTTGATGGCACGCTGGCCAATTCAGAACCAGGCATTACCTGGGTGATTGAGCAGGTGATCGCTGAGCTGGATTTGCCGCCAACAGCGGTGGAAACCTGGCGACAGATGATCGGGATCCCGCTGAGGACACAGCTAACTCATCTTTTACCTGAGACACGACAGGCTGAGCTTGAAAATTGGATTGAGCGCTATCGGGCCATCAGCGCTGAGGTGGAGCCGCACTTTGCCCCCTTTGAAGGAATGCAGGCGGTGGTGGAACATCTGGATCAGGCCGGGATCCCAATGGCGATTGCCTCCAGTCGGGTGAGCACTGGCATCCTCAAGATTCTGGCCCACTGGGATTGGCCCGTGACGTTTGATCCCGTCATTTCCCCTACCGAGGTGCGACAGCCCAAACCCCATCCCGAGTCTGTGGAGCGGATCTTGGCCCACTATGACCAGGATCCCGCCACTGCTTTGCTGATTGGGGACACCAGCTTTGATATCGAGATGGCTTGCCGAGCTGGGATCTCGTCCTGGGGGGTGACCTGGGGGGTGCATTCTGTCCAACAATTGCAAACAGCAGGGGCCACCCGCTGCTTCACCACTCCGGCAGACGTGCTGAAGGGTCTTCAGGGCTGATGGAGGGCGAACGGGGCTGAGGTTTGACGGGATCCGGCAACATGGCCCGTTGATAATTGACCTCGGCCACAAAAGCACGGGCAGGCCGACGGCTCTGCCATCCTCGCACCTGCAACTTGACGGAGGCTCCTGACAAGCCAGGGATCCCGTCGATGGTCTTAAGGGAGCGGGTGCGAATGCGAATCAACGAATAGACCAGGCGATAGTCGAACGTCACCTCCACCAATTCGGCCAAGGGGATCCTGACCTCCCGCAGACCTGTGCGCACCAAGCCCAGCAGATGGGTACGAAACTCCACAATTAAGGCATCTGGTTCTAGGCGGGCAATGCCATGCACCTCGCGCATCCCCCAAGAGTCGATGTCGTTAATTACAAATTCGATCGAGTCAATTACGGTGGGATCCATCGGTGACGAAGGTGCTCCTGAACCCTGTGGCAGGGGTAGCGATCTCTTAGAATTGAAATCCTGCGACTCAGTTGAAAGCGCTTGAGTCTGGGCATCTCTTGTTCTATCTGTCCTCATCCTAATCCGCCACTTGCCCCTCTGCCCCAAACTGACTCCCGACCAACCCTGACCCCTGACCCAGCCTATGACCAACGTGTCTGCTGTCTCCGATCCCCTGCCCACCCTGCGGGGGCTGCCCATTGTGGAGCTGCGCAATGTCTCTAAACGCTATGGATCCACGGTGGTGCTGGATGATGTCAACCTCAAGATCTTTCGGGGGGATGCGCTTTGTATTGTGGGGCCATCCGGTACGGGCAAATCTACCCTGCTACGGTTGATCGCAGGGCTGGCAGAGCCTGATGCTGGCACCATCTACTGGAAAGGGGCCTCGCTGGTGGATATTCAGGCGGGACGACACCCCAAGCATCTGCGGGTGGGCATGGTTTTTCAGCAAGCGGCCCTGTTTGACTCGCTCACGGTAGGGGAAAACGTCGGCTTTAGCCTCTATCAACACTCCCGGCTCTCTGGTAAACAGATCCGAGCCCTGGTGACCCAAAAACTGGCGGCGGTGGGGCTGTCAGGCATCGAAGATCGTCTACCTGAGCAGCTGTCGGGAGGAATGCGCAAACGGGTCAGCTTTGCCCGCGCCATCATGGAGGATCCACTGGATCCGGCGGATGATCCCCAAATCTTGCTTTACGATGAACCGACAGCGGGCCTCGATCCGATCGCCTCAACGGTGATTGAAGATTTGATTCGGGGTCTCAAAGACCAACAAGGGGTCTGCGAGACCTATGTGGTGGTGACTCACCAGGAAAGCACCATCCGCCGGGCCGGAGAACGGATTATCCTATTGGCCAAGGGTAAGGTGCAGTGGGAGGGCTATGTATCGGAGATCGATCAAGAGCCGGATCCCTATGTCAGGCAGTTTTTCAGCGGCAGTGTCGAAGGTCCTTTTCAGGTGGTGGAATAGCCGATGTCACGATCACGGGCGGTACGAGAAGGGGCGGTGGGTCTCCTGATCTTGGGGGGAGTGCTCACCTTTGCGGGTCTCTTTGTCTGGATCTACAACCTGCGCCTGGGATCCCAGGGCTATGGCTTTACGCTGCGCTATCAGGCGGTATCGGGCCTGAGCGAGGGATCCAGCCTGCGATTGCGGGGGGTAAATGTGGGCCGGGTGGATCAAATCCTGCCGGGGGCGGACTCGGTGCGGGTGTCAGTGTCAGTCAATAGCCTCACCCCTATTCCCCGCAATTCAATTTTCACCACCAGCCAAACTGGATTGGTGGGGGAGACGGTGATCGACATCAAACCCAGCACCCAGGATCCCTTGTCAGCTTCAGCGGGATCCCCCCTAGACGCCTGCGATCCGGTGCAGATCATCTGTGCTGGAGATGAGCTGGAGGGCACACCGGGGGTGGATTTTGCCGATCTGCTGACGGTATTTGACCAACTGTCTCGACGGGTCAATACGGACGAGTTTTTTACAGGGCTTGACACCACACTGGATGCGGTAGCAGTGGTCTCCGAGGAGGTCGCCTCCTTATCGAATGCCCTAGAGGCGGCGGTGGCAGACTTGGATCTGACCACGTTAGATCTGGGGGAGTTTACGGCAGCCGCTCGGTCTACCCAACAGGTGGCCGCAGCGATAGGGGAGACCGCCACCACGTTGCAGACGGTGACCACCCAGGTGGGGCAAGCCCTAACCGAAAATCGCCAGCGATTAGATGTATCTCTGGCTAATGTGGAGGCGTTGACTGCCAATCTGCGCCAAGCGTCTGATAGTTTACAGCCAATGCTGACGGATCCCCAATTGCAGGCCAGTCTCCGGCAGTCGATCACCGACATTCAGACCGCTTCCAGCAATGTGGCAGAGCTGACCGATCAGGCCAATCAACTGATGGCCCAGCTCAATGATCCAGGCACCATCGCCACCCTCCGGCAAACCCTGGATTCGGCCCGCTCCACCTTTGAGAATGCCGAAAAAATCAGTGCCGATATCGACGAACTCACCGGGGATCCTCAGTTTCGTGAAAGTCTGCGGAATCTGGTGCAGGGGTTGAGTGGACTGGTCTCCAGCCAACCCAGCAGTCCTAACGCAGATACGGCCTCAACGACCCAAACTCCAGCTCAAACCGCAGCAGGACTTTGAGTCTGGGGGTGTCCCCACCTCGCCAGCACTGCAAAGATGTATGCCCCCAGCTCCTTTGACAGCATCAATGAGATTAACAGCGGGAAAGGTGAGACTCGTCCTTCTCCTCAAGCGGACGCTTTCATCAGACTTTGGAAATGATCATGGGACTACCGTAAGGAGGATAAGTTGGGCACAATCAAAGCATTGTCACCACGCCCTGATCACCTGTAGTTATCAGGACTGATCGCGCCTAGCTGGCCCAATCCTTCTCACTTCCATTGGGGAAAGACTCATGACCACTCAGGGATCCGCTCAATCCACCGCCCACCCTGGATGGTTTGTGGGATGGCGGAACCTGCCGTTACAGATCAAGTCATTGCCCATTGTGGTCGGGGTTCCCTTGCTCTTGTTGGGCACCACCTACGTTTTGACTCGCCGGACGGTGGAGGGCTTTACCCAAGGGGTGGCTAACCAGCAGTTGCGCAATGATGGCGTCTTGCTCAGGGGACGATTACAAGAAAGTGCGGATGATCTGCAAGCCCAAGCCCGCCAGTTGGCAGCAGAGTCCACAGTGGCAGCAGCAGTTGCTCCCTTAGCCTCGGAGGATCCAGCCCCAGCAGATCAAGCCCCAGAGCCGTCCCTCCCCATCCTCTCCAGCCCTCGTTGGACGTTTGACTTCGTGGACATCATGGCTGCATCGACCGGCGAACAGCTGCTGGGGGAGAGTCTGATTCAGTCAAATCCTAGGCTGGATAGAGCCCTAGAGGGATCCCTGCTGGGGGCGGCAGAACAGGGGGTGGTGTGGACAGGAGAGAATTGGGTTCTTTTTGCCACCGCCTCAATTCAGCCTGCCAATCAGGTGACGGGCACTCAGCCAGCTGGAGGAGTACTGGTGGGGCAGCTCTTGACCAGCGAGCGGTTGGCAGAACTCAACTTTGAGCGGCAGGATCTGCTGTTATCTATTTATGACCCCGAGGGCCAGATCAGCGTCGAAAGTTCCACCACCTCAGCCTCTCTGCCCGTGAATATCGACCTGTGGGAACAAGCAGCAGCAGGCCAGACCATCATCGTTACCCAGACCAGGGATCCCTCGTTTAGCTATCATCCCTTCCGGTTGGGTCTCAATGAAGGGTTTGTGTATCGGCTGCAACTGTTGCAGGATCCCTATCTGGCCCTCCAACAGGAGCTGCTGATCCGGGGGATGATCTATGCGGTGGCGATGGGGGTGGTAATTCTACTGCTGCTGGTAATTGGCATCCAGCTCTTGGCCACGCGCCCCACCCGCTCTGTCGGCTTAGCGACGGCCACCTCGATTACAGACTCTGGGCAGACAGACACCACCCTGTTGCTGAACACGCTGCCGTCAGCGGGCAACGATGAAGTGGGGCGACTTTTCCACAGCTTTGAGATCATGGCGCAGCGGCTACAGGCCACTCTAGAGACCCTCGAAGAAAAGGTACAGGAGCGGACGGCACAATTGGCCAGCGCCAGATTGCAGGCGGAAGAAGCCCGTGAAGCAGCCGAGACCGCCAATCAATCCAAGAGCCAATTTTTGGCCAACATGAGCCACGAGCTGCGCACCCCCATGAACGCCATTATCGGCTACACCGAAATCTTGATGGAGGAGGCAGAAGAGGAGGAACTGGATAGCTTTGTGCCGGATCTGCAAAAGATTCATGGGGCTGCCAAGCACCTGCTGTCCTTGATCAACGATGTGCTGGATCTGTCCAAGATTGAAGCAGGCAAGATGGATCTCTATCTGGAGACCTTTGACCTCGATGCCATGATTCAAGAGGTGGCTAGCACCATTCAGCCCTTGGCGGATAAGAATGGCAATCGGGTGGTGGTACGCCAAACAGAAGCGGTGGGATCCATTCATGGGGATGCCACCAAGCTGCGGCAGAATCTCTTTAATCTCCTCAGCAATGCCTGCAAGTTTACCCATGAGGGCAATGTCTACCTTGATGTGGCCCGTCGCCAAAATCAAGGCCGTGAGTGGGTCTTCTTCCGCATCCGCGATTCAGGCATCGGCATGACCACTGAGCAGATTGGTCGGCTGTTTCAGGCTTTTACCCAAGCGGATCAAGCCACCACCCGCAAGTATGGGGGCACTGGCTTGGGGCTGGTGATCACCCGCCGTTTCTGCCAGATGATGGGGGGCGATATCAAGGTCGAAAGCGAGCTGGGCAAGGGCAGTACCTTTACCTTTTGGGTTCCCGCTCATATCGATGATGCTGCCGTCAAGGATAAAGTCTTGCCTGCAGCTGAACCTACTTCTCCCCTGCTTAATAGTGGTCAGATCCCCCAGCGATCGGCGGATCATCAACCTCCCACAGTCCTGGTGATCGATGATGATGTCACCGTCTGTGATTTGATTCAGCGAGCCTTGCAAAAGCAGGGATATCAGGTGTCGATTGCCCACAGTGGCCCCGCTGGCATTGAGATGGCTCGCCAGCTCCGACCAGCGGTGATCACCCTGGATGTGATGATGCCCCAGATGGATGGATGGGCTGTGCTGAGTGCCCTCAAGGGGGATCCTGATCTGTCCGGGATCCCAGTGGTGATGGTGACGATTGTGGACGAAAAGAATCTGGGCTTTGCCTTGGGGGCAACCGAATATCTGACCAAACCCTTCGATCGAGATCGACTGGTGGAGATCATTGGCCGCTACTGTCACACCCAATCCGTACCTGCCGCCCTCCTGATTGATGACGATGCCAGCAATCGAGATTTATTGCGTCGGCTGCTGGAAAAAGAGGGTTGGCATGTGCAAGAAGCGGTCAATGGTCGGCCAGCTTTACAAATGCTGGAAACATTTCAACCTAATTTGATTTTGTTGGATCTGATGATGCCCGAAATGGATGGGTTTGAATTTGCTTTAAGGCTGCGGCAAAATATACAGTGGCGGGACATCCCTGTGGTGGTGCTAACCGCCAAGAATTTGACCCCAGACGATCGACAACGACTCAATGGTTCTGTGGAGGCGATTCTGGGCAAGTCCACATTTTCGCCTGATCAGCTGGTGGCCGAGATTCAACAGCTAATGCGGGTTCAACCCCCAGGATCATCAACCGGGGCATAATTACACACGAGTCACTCAGGAGTAAGGCCGATTCCCACTCGCAATCCAGCACTCATTTACAGGGATCCACACCAGGGCAAGGATCCAAAGGTTCAGGGGCATGACCAAGATCTTGATCGTCGAAGACAACGAAATGAATCGAGATATGTTGAGTCGTCGCTTGGTCAAGCGGGGCTATGAGATTGTGCTGGCCTTTGATGGGGCGGCTGGGGTGGAGATGGCTCAGCGCGAAAAGCCTGATCTGATCTTGATGGATCTGGGTCTGCCCGTGATGGATGGATGGGCTGCTACCCGCTACCTCAAACAGGATCCCAACACCCGAGGGATCCCGGTGATTGCCTTGACCGCCCATGCCATGGCAGGGGATCAACGCAAAGCATTAGAGGCGGGCTGCGATGATTACGATACCAAGCCAGTGGATATCAAGCGGTTGATTCCCAAGATTGAAGAGCTGTTACTCAAGTTCAGTCCAGCAACGGAGGATCCCAGCCCAGCCGCTCAGCCGGTTGAGGAGGCAGAGGACCAGCCCACCCGTGCAGTGGCGGCAGTGCAGGCTCCTTTCGAACCCTTCACGAGTTTTCCTCCCCCCTTAGATCCTCCACCCTCCCATCCTGCGTCAGGGGATCCTGCGTCAGGGGATCCCCTGCCCGTGGCCTCACCCCAATGGGATCTTTCTCCATTAGATTCTGCCCCCCGCCCCAGAACCCGCGCCGATTCACTCATTCCGACGCGGCCTCAGCTTGATCCACCTCGACGACCCCTCGCCCCCATCGCTGCAATGCCATCCGCCACCGACACGTTAACCCCTGATGCGTTTTCGCTGCTGCTGGTGGATGATAACCCCGAGAATCGGGATATGTTGTCCCGGCGGCTGCTCCGCCAAGGCTATCGAGTCACATTGGCGGAAGATGGCTATCATGCCCTCAGCCAAATGCAGCGCACCCCTTTTGACCTCGTGCTCCTGGATGTGATGATGCCGGGACTCAATGGCTTTGAGGTATTGGCTGAGATCCGCAAAACCTATTCTCCCTCCCAGGTATCGGTGGTGATGGTGACCGCCAAGGGAGAGAGCCAGGATGTGGTGCAAGCCCTACAATTGGGGGCCAACGACTACATCACCAAGCCCGTTGATTTTCCGGTAGCCCTGGCCCGAATCCAGACTCAGTTGGGTCTCTTAGAGGCCAGCCGCCGTAATAGCGGGGGCATAAACCGAGAAGAGGAAGATCTCCTCAAGGGCCGCTATCGGGTGGAACGGTTGCTGGCCTCCGGCGGATTTGGCCAGACCTACTTGGCGGCAGATACCCACCGACCGGGGCATCCCATCTGTGTGGTCAAACAACTGCGCACGTTTGATGATGAACCTGGCCTATTAGAGATCGCCCGTCGTCTGTTTACCAAAGAAGCGGAAACCCTGGAGCGACTCAAACATGATCAGATCCCCCAACTGTTGGCCTATTTTGAAGACGGATCCGAATTCTATTTGGTTCAGGAATATATTGAAGGCAAAGTCTTAAGCGACCTCTTGTCAGGGCAATCTCTACCTGAATCTAAGGTGGTGGTGATGTTGTTAAATCTGCTCAAAGTGATGCACTATATCCATCAGCAGCAGGTGATTCATCGAGATATTAAACCGCAAAATATCATTCGCCGTCAGGATAATGGCAAACTGGTGCTGATCGATTTTGGGGCAGTCAAAGAAATATCTCTGGGATTAACAGAAGGTAGAAATCATACGGTGAGTATTGGCAGTTTGGGCTTCACACCGCTGGAACAATTGGCGGGGCGACCACGGCCCAATAGCGATATCTTTGCCGCTGGCATGGTAGCGATTCAGGCCTTGACAGGGGTGGAACCCAGAGAGCTTGCGGAGGATATGGACACGGGACTGCTGCTTTGGCAAGAGACAGGGATCCCTGTCAGTCCGGAGTTTGCGGCGGTGTTAGATCACATGATTGCGCGAGATGCGTTACAGCGCTATCAAACCGCCATTGAGGTGGCCAGAGACCTCAGAACGATTGTGGTCAATCAACTGCCTCCAAAAGACCCCAACACCCAGAGTTAACCTCTTGGCGGTCGCCGCTCTTAGCAAAGAGCGTTAAAAATTCACATAGAAGCTTACCTCACCCTATCAATCGGGATCAAATCCCAGATGCTTCAGGGCAGCAGGAGCCACCACCCGGCCTCGGGCAGTCCGTTGCAAATAGCCGATTTGTAATAAATAGGGCTCATACACTTCCTCAATGGTTTGGGCATCTTCTCCCGTCACTGCCGCCATCGTATCCAGCCCCATCGGGCCTCCCTGAAAATGCTCCACCATCATGGTCAACAGCTTGCGATCTGTCCAATCTAAGCCCATGGGATCCACGTTAAAAAGCTCTAGGGCTGTTGCTGCCACTGCGCCTGTGATCTGGCCATTTGCCCGCACTTGGGCATAGTCGCGCACCTGCTTGAGGAGGCGATTGGCCAGCCGGGGGGTGCCCCGTGACCGACGGGCGATCTCGGTGGCCCCTGCGTCGTCGATGGGGGTGTCTAGGAGCTGGGCCGTACGCCGGACGATTTGCATCAACTCATCTGGTTCATAAAACCGCAACCGCTGCACATGGCCAAATCGATCCCGCAGTGGCGATGTCAAGGCCCCCACCCGTGTTGTGTCCCCCACCAGGGTAAATCGCTCCAGCGAGACGGAGGTCATGCGGGCGGAACGGCCTTTGCCGATGGTGATATCCAGCCGATAGTCCTCCATGGCCGGATAGAGCAGTTCTTCGGTCACTTTGGGTAGCCGATGGATCTCGTCAATAAATAAAATATCTCCCCGCTGCAACCGCACTAAGTACCCAGCGATATCGCGGGGACTTTCCAGAGCTGGAGCGGTGGTCATATGAAACCGGGATCCCATTTCGGCGGCTAGGGCGGCTGCCACAGTGGTCTTGCCCAACCCCGGCGGGCCATAAAACAGCAGGTGATCGAGGGGTTCTTGGCGAGATTGGGCGGCGGCGATGGCGATGGCCAACACCTCCTTGAGTTCCTTTTGGCCGATATACTCCGCCAGAGTGCGAGGGCGCAGAGATTCCTCTTGATGAGGAGATTCCAGGGATCCCGCTTGGGGTTGCATCAGCTTGGGATCCCGCTGGGGCAGTGCAGCGGCAGGTTGGTCTGGGGCAGGTGACTTCGGTTCAGGTTTGGAGGACTGAATGGCCATAAGGTCGAGAGCGGGAAGGGGCGAGCAACTGAGACGGCTGTTGAGGGTCTGTCGGTCTGGACAGCTTAACCTGATAGATTCCTATAGTTCGTCTACTTTTATCCCTACTGCAAGGAAGCCTCTGAATTTCGTAAACAGCACCGTCAGATACACCCCGGTCAAGATTTGCAGCGGCTTGTCGGACTTGTTGGAGGTTTGAGGAGATTCTATGCTTTCCAAGGCATTTTCAGAAATAGAGCACTACCATTTAACGTATTAGACCGCTGAGCGGCATTGGGCTGAAGAATAGAACATTTAGGCTAAAACAACTATGGGCAAAGGATTTGGTCAGCCAAAGGCAGTTCCCACTCGCAGGGCGACTAGGTTTATTTGCGCTTTTCAGAAGGGGTATGCCCAGGCCAAAGGAGATAAACGCCAGGTTCACCAGTTTCTCCAGGCCCATTTAGCTCATTTGGATGAGTCGCTACTAGCGGCCCTGCCTGCTGTCTTCAGCAAGCTGGTTGCAGATGGGCAGTTGGGTGACAGAGAAAATGTCGCATCTTTTTT
>JBHJNR010000218.1:0-16181 GCA_050330615.1 Cyanophyceae cyanobacterium | reverse complement strand
GCGGGTGGACAATCCAAGACTCTAAACGGACGTGGAGGAACGCATAAGTCTGGCTTGCCAGCAGCATCCGGTGAAGCGTCAACCTGTCGGGACGGTCAGCAATTGCAACTGCTATTGTTTGCCTAAACCGAATCCTCGGCCTTCAAGGCCGGGGAGGATGTCAAGGAGCTGATCTCAACTCATGGCTGGAGCTGTGTCTCCAAATACAACTCCAATCCTGCTGGGGATGCTACAACACCCAAAACCTCTATTTGTCCGATTTTGGACAACCTGATCAGTGTGATTCAACTCCCTACACTTAGCTCTCTGCAACGATTTAGAGGATAGCCGATGGCTAGCATCCGGTCTTGGATTAGGCGATTCCCTTGGGCACGGCCCTTGGGGCTTTTGGTATCCACCCTGGTGGTAGGTCTATTGATACTCAGGGGAAACTACAATGTGCTACCACAGGGTTGATTCACTACGTTTTAGTCCCTCATCTCACTGCTCATTGTTTATGAAACGGTATTTTAGAGCGTTACTCAATTTTGGGCGTATTCCTCTGAAACGGAAACTCCTCTATCTGGAGGCTCTGGGGCATCTGGTGTTTGCCTGGTTTTTGGTGCGCCGGGTTCCCTTTCGAGTGTGGTCGCGTTGGTTAGGGACGGGATCCCAAGGTTTTGTCGAGTTCCCTGGTGGAGATCGCAGTTCAGCTGCGGTGGAGGTGGCAGGTGCTATTGTCCGGCTCAATGGGGTGTTTAGGGGGGCATTTACCTGCTTGATGGTGGGGACAGCAGGCAAGTTTATGCTCAATCGGCGTCAAGTGGACAATACTCTAGTGTTGGGTGTCAATACCGAACGAACGGGCGACAGCCGCATGGCCATGACAGCTCATGCCTGGTTGTGCGAGGGGTCAGACATCATCTTGGGGGGTGAAGTTCATCAGGACTATACGCCCATCACCAACTATTACAGTTCTTGTAAGGCTCGTGAATGATTTTCTTGGCACGATACTGCAATTGAAACAACCAAGTTTAATAGATTTAGTGTGATATATTGAGTTCAAGTTTTTTCCATTCTTCAATATTGATCCGATGAGCGCAATCTTTGGCCGCATCAACTTTGACAACGCTCCGATTGATACTGACCATTGTCTTACAGCATTTTCTGCCATTGAAGAGTATGGCGGGGATGGGTCAGGGATTGAGATTGATGGATCTCTGGCTTTGGGCCATCATTTGCTAGAAATCACGCCAGAGTCAGCCTACGAAAAACAGCCCTATCGTTTGCATGACAGACTCATTGTGGCAGACTGCCGCATTGATAACCGCGAAGAACTTTTTAAAACGCTAGATCTTGACTCCGCCGAGCGAGATCAGACCCCCGATAGCCATCTAATTTTGCGAGCCTATCTTCGCTGGGGAGAGGCTTGTACAGCTCATCTGTTGGGGGACTATGCATTCGCCATTTGGGATCCCACTCAGCGTCGGTTGTTTTGTGCCCGTGACCACATTGGGGCGAGGCCCTTTTATTACTATTTCAAAAACAAAAACTTCATTTTTGCCACAGATATCCGCGCCATCATCGCCTTTCCTGATGTAGACAGAACCCTGGATGAGTCTGAAATCGCATCCTATTTAGTGTGGCCTTATATTCCCCGAGAGAAATCCTTTTTTCAACACATCTATATGTTGCCCTTCGCGCAGCAGATGACGTCTGACTCAGATGGGATCCGTCGCCAGACCCACTGGCATCCCGAAGATGCTCCTGACATTCGCTATTCAAAAAAAGAGGACTATTTCGCTCATTATCGAGAAATCTTGGAGTCTGCGGTAGCAGCTAGAGTGCGAACTCACTATCCAGTTGGATCCCATATCAGTGGGGGGTTAGATTCGTCTGGGGTAGCTATTTTGGCGAACCGGGCGCTGCGCAAAACAGGCCGTAGTTTGACCATGACTTACACTTGGTCTCCCCCCAAATCAGAGGCTTATCCACCCATGCAAGGGGATGAACGAGATCGAATTGAGACTATTTGCGCCCAAGAAGGGATCCCTTGCCATTATGGAACCTCGACACTTCAAGACTTTATAGATTATTTAGGACGAGATACTACCATCGAAGGAATAGCTAATGTGTTTCAGGAGTTACCCGTTGTTGCTCATGCTGGGGCGCAGAAAATCCGTGTTTTGTTGTCTGGCTGGGGTGGGGACGAGGTTGCCACATTTAGTGGGCTAGGATATGCCGCCCAACTACTCAAACAGGGTAACATTATCAGACTGATGAAAATCCTCCGAAAAGATATCGGCGGGCTGAAACGTTTTCGGTCAGCTTTGAACTATTTTTTTCAGCGAGCTCTACTGCCTAATATGCCGGATATGGTATATAAATATTTTGACTACATGAACAATCCATTTTCACTTTCGAATCAAAAGCGCTATCTCAGCCCACGGCTTGCTAATCAATTTCCTGAAGTCTACCACCAGCGGATGAAAGCTTGGAAGAGTGTTCCTAACGTTCGAACTATGCAGCACCTGTTACTCGAAAATGGTCATATCACCAGTCGCATGGAGACCTGGGCAGTTTGGTCATCATCCCATCGACTTGTTCATAGCTATCCGCTGGTTGACCAACGCTTGATCGAATACAGCCTTGGGTTACCTAATATTCTGCTTAACCAAGATGGCAGGTGGCGACAAACATATGTAAATTCCCTTAAAGGTCTACTTCCCATCAGGCTCAAAAAATCTGACCAATCAAATGAAAAATTACGGAACGATCTACTAATGGCCTGCTGGGTAAGACTTGCCACTGAATGTAGAGATAGCTTGTTAGGTGCTGACCCTGTTGACTGGCTAGATACCAATACATTGACTCAAGATATCTGTAACCTAACCGATGACTTAGAAAGCAACGAGAACAGAATCAAATTCATGTTTCTTATAACCTCGTTAAGTGTATTAAAAATGGCTTTCAAATACAAACTGTAGAAAGCCAATGATGTGATGACAATAGGCTATTCTGGATTCATGGTGACTTCACAAGAAGCTAAAAGCGTCAACCCCCTGTCACAGCAAATGTCTTAGAGAACTCGCTGCACCAACTCCACCTCATCTCCAGGAGAGTCTAATATTCTATTTGTATGGCTTTAAAAGACCGTTAAATAACTATCTAATACTAGATTAACTTATTGAATTTAGGAAGAAGATTGGGGGGTAAGAATTACTCAATGTGAATTAAACCCTCTTTGTGAAGCTCATTTAGGAATTCGAAGACCTCAAATTCAC
The DNA here is from genome assembly GCA_050330615.1 of Cyanophyceae cyanobacterium. Taxonomy (GTDB): domain Bacteria; phylum Cyanobacteriota; class Cyanobacteriia; order Thermostichales; family Thermostichaceae; genus JAAUUM01. Next base: position 12,918 of record JBHJNR010000218.1, on the reverse strand, counting down.
AAGCCGAGCGAGTCACATCGAATTCATTCAGAAGGTTCTCGCACAGGGTACCAACTGAAACAGGATTCCGAAGATACTGCCAAATTGTAACACCAACGTCTCTTGTACAGAAGTATTTTTCAAGAAATGGACTCATAATGACTAAGTCGTCATCAACTTTTGCCTCCATAAGATTATCTACTTGAGTAACGAGACTATCAAGAGTGATAACTGACATAAAGCATCAACCATGACTATTGAACGTTACAAGGTCTTGCATATTTCCCAGTAGATGGAAGACATTTAAAAGTAATAAGCACATTAGTCCGTTTGATAAGGACGTCAAACACATTATTTGAATAGCTACTACAAGGTAGCAATATTTAAAATCTTTAGATGAGATGTTAAAGACTGAGAAAAGGCCACACACAAATAGGTGCGGCCTAAACCAAGCAGGTAGAAGCTAGCTAAACCCAAACACTAGCGGGTTGGAACTTTTGATCAGGCCCTCTTCGACTTGAGGAATAGTACCACTCAGGGTTTGTCCCAAATCAAGCTTGGACAGTGTAGGCTTCACCCAAGCAGCGCGAGTGCTTGTTTCACGAATTTCTTTGACCTTGTGCATAACAATCTCCAATCAGTTTAGGAATCAATTCACTTCAATTAAGCCTTCCTAAAACAGTTGTCTCAAAAAGGCTGTTATCTCTACCCCGCAAAGGAATTGTTCCAAGATGATTTCGGTATTTTAATCTCTGCTACTTCACAGTTGCAGAAATGCAATGACGGAAACACGGTGGATAGTTCCCAAGATGAGTATAGCTTCAGAATTCTATCATGAGGAAAGGCATGTGTAAATACTTAATAGCTATGTTGCATTTTCCTGACAATAATTCAGCCGCATAATAGAAGATACGGAGGTTTCATCCACCCGTATCAGCCTGAATAGCAACACTGAGATACATACGGTATAAAATCTGTAATCATAGTGTTGCTCAATTAGTTTGCAGGCAAGCTAGGGATCGAGCCTGTTCCTCTAGAAGAAGGAGACTTTCGTCCAGTCGGTCTAGCTTCCAAGGTCTGCTCAGTTGATAGACATTGATCCGCTGTGCCAAAGCCAAACAAAACTGAAACACGGTTTGTGATTCGTTTAGTTGGAGTGCATACTCAGGTCGATAGATGGAGTGCATAATGGCCTGCACAGACTCAATTCCCTTGATGGGAGTCAAAGTTGGCAACTCATCCGAGGATCCACGTTCTAGCACGACAAGGGCTTTCAGCGGATGAGGGTGCTGCTGAAACTCTTTTAATAAGGACAGATGAAACTTGTCCTCTCGGAATAGGTCAGGAGTCAGACCATTAGAGTCGATGTTGAAGTGAGCCAAGGCATCTTTCCACAGCTTGAGGCGAGGTGGCCCTGGATAAAACAAAGGTTCCTCTGAGTTTGGTGACAACAAAGCTCCCACATCGTCGCTCAGCAGCGGCCACCCAAACTTGTAATGCAAAGCAGCCGCAAGCGTCGATTTTCCAGCCCCAGACTCTCCTGTAAAGGCCCACAGGCCCCCAGGAGTTATCAGCGAGCTGACATGCAAAGGCAAACATCGCCGCTGGTGTAATAAGGCGCCAAAAGCCGACCCCAGTAAAAAAAGACGCACATCCCCTGGCGCACTCCCAGGATATACATCCACTTTGATCTGCTGCCCAGCCTCGATTTCGTATCCAGCTACACCATTTACTTTGGATCGATAAAGAAGTGAGTTCTTGTCTATCGGCTTACTCTCATCCTCAGCAGAGTTTGTCGGCTGATCAAATGCCAGCTCTTCCACAGTGATGGTCACATCTGCGGTTTCATTGTGGGGCCAAACTGGCAACTCCGGCAGAGCCAGTTCAGACTGCACTACCAACCCATAAGTTTTGTAGAAGTACATCGCAGAATAGGGCAAAGGCTACTGAAAGATAACACTCTGGCTAAAAAAAAACTAAAGTTACAAAAATAGTTCAGTCAGGATAGTATCTCCTCAGCTGAATGTGAGGTTCGCTTCAATAGACCCCGGAACGGACGAGAAACATAATAAACGGGGTGCAACGTTGAGGGCAGAGGCCACGATTTGTAATCGGTGTAGGTAGGCCGCAAATAAGTGGCCGCCAAATAACGCATTTTTGCCGCCCAAGAGGTGCTGGCCGGAGGACGATGTGAGGCCCGCAGGTTTTCCTTGCTAGCAATATTTTGCAGGCATTCATCTCGCATGGATTGGGCCAGCGGATCGGTGAGAGCAACCGCGCCCGGATCCGCCTCGGCACAGGCTCGATGTAACTCCAGGGCAGCGTTGACGAGGGATGTCAGCCCCAGTCGAGCCGCAAGCTGCCTGACCTCCGACAAATCAAAGCTGGGATCCCGTTGTACAGCATCAAGATCTGCCAGCCAGTGGAGGCGCGACCACTGATGACGGGAGTGGTGATAGCAGATGTAGACAAACAAAGCTGCTGTCGACAAAACCTGGTAGCTGACCCCCCTAAACTCAAGCGGCTCTGCCATCGCCAACAGCATCTGGGGCGGAAAGATGTGACCCATCGTATCCACGAACCTGTGTAGCTCCAGTAAAATACCATTGGGGGAAACGAGAGACATCACGTTTAAGTAGCGACACGCAGCTTCTAGATCCTGACGGTTTGCAAACGGTTCATCATAGAGTTCCGCCAACATACCAGGGTAGAGGCGATACCCTCGTTCAAGTAACGCCTCCACCACCTCAAATAGCCGAGTGCCTTTGATCAACACATCTATATCCCGTGCTTGCCGCAATCCCAGATCGCCGTAATAGCGTACTGCCAGGCTAGGGCCTTTAAACAAAACATAAGGCACATCCAAAGGCTGTAGCACCTCCGACACCAACTGCTGCTGCTCAGCCCCCAACCGCAAAGTCTGCCCCACAATCCCAAAACAACTAGCTCGCAAAGACTCCATCAGCGCTGGAGATATGTTCTCTAATTCCAACCCTCTCAGATGTCGATACATCAAAGATAGAACCATATGAGTTTGTGCCAGAGAGATCAGCTCAGTCGGATCCTCAATCTCTTGACACAGGGCCACTAGGCGCTTGGACTGGTCTTCATTGAGTTCCAGCCGAGCACAGGTCAGCAGTATTAAGAGGGGAGTGCTAAGTGTGTAAACCAAGTATATACCCCATGGCGGCAGCCACCTTGATGTGTAACAGGAGTAACCTCCTGTAACTTTATAGTCTATTTGTAGAATTTAGTTCTAGGTTAAAGCGCAATATCAGGCCATTCGAGAGATTGAAATAACGCACCAGCTCAGTATTGATGACTAAAGCCTGATAGCACTGCCTGATATAGGCCAGTAGAACAGACTTCATATCTAGTGCCTGAGCGGGATCCAACCCCAGATCCCAATGCCGTCAAACACCCCCAAGTCCGCGAGCGCCGCCAGCAGCAGCCCCTATTTGGTGCCAAAATGTCGAAACAGCGTGACCTCATTGACCCCAACTTCCTCAGCAATCTGGCGTGTCGTGGGTTGGGTGATGCCCTGACGTGCGAATAAATCTTTGGTGGTTGTCAAGAGTCGCTGACGGGTCGACTGCTGAGATGAAGGCATACTGAGCTGAGCTATGCGTTTCTCCTGGTAGAGCGCGGGGCTTCCCACCTAGGAGCTAAACCTGGTACCCAGTGATTCCCCGGCAGCGACTATTACCCCACTCAGATCTCTTCAGTTTGGGGGAGGACATCATAGCTGCCCAACAACTGGAGTTTGTCAGCAATGGATCCCAGGGCTTGGAGCACATCAGGGGGCAGGTGGGGCAGGTGAGGATGCTCGATATCGATGAAAAACACGTAGGTGCCCGCCGACTTTTTGGTGGGGCGAGACTCGATCCGCGACATATTCAGCCCTTCTGTTGCCAAGACTTGTAGGGGACGCAGCAACGCTCCCGGCACGTTATCTGGCAGGCTAAAGGCCAGTGAGGTATGGGATCCCGTGGGGGAAGGGGTTTGGCTAATGGCCCAAAAGCGGGTGCTGTTGTCAGGATGGTCGTTGATCGGGGCCGCCAAGATGGGCAATTGGTAGAGCTGAGCTGCCCGCCGAGAGGCGATGGCCACCCGATGGGGTTGGTCGATCAGTTGTTCCAGTGCCCCCGCCGTAGAGGAGGTGCTGACGGGGATTGCCTGAGGCAGATGGGTTCGCAGCCAAGTTTGGCACTGCCCCAAGGCTTGGGGATGGGAGAGTACCTCAGTGATTTGCTGGGGATCCCAATCAGGGGTGGTGCCAATCAAACAATGCCGAATGGGTAGAACAATGGCCTGATGGATTTGCAGCGTACCTAGTCGCCAGAAGCTATCGAGGGTCATGGCCACCCCCCCCTCAATCGAGTTCTCCACGGGCACCACCCCCCACTCGACCGAGCCATTAGCAACCGCTTCGACGGTGGCAGCAATGGTGGGATAGGGACGCAGGGATCCTATCTCAAGCTGAGCCTGGGCACAAAAATCTTGGGCGGCTGCTTCGGCATAGGTACCGGAAGGGCCTAGATAAGCCACCGTTGACACCCCGGCGGTGGGCAGTGGTTGAGAGGGTTCGGAAAAATTGGCGGGTAAGGGCATAGAGGAGAAAAGACAGGGGCGTTAGGCTAACCACAGCGTGATTGTAGGGGATCCTCAGGCCAGTTTTGGGAACTTGAGGTCGGACTTTATCATCCCTCATCGTGGTGACCACCGTTTTGGACAAAAGGCATGATCATGGGCAGATGGACAACTGGGCTGGTGCGGGCAATGGTAGGTCTGGTGAGCGCCATCGTGCTTTTAGCTTTGGGTTGGGGCGGATGGGGGGTGCAAGCCCAGCTTTTTCCCACGACTCCTCAGTCCAGTGATGTGGAGACCACTGAACCTGACCGGGTGCCGGTGTCTCCTGCCTCTGCTTATCCTCCCCAGATCTCTTCTCCCTCATCGTTGGATAGCTTTTGTCGGCAACCCCCCGAGGCCCAAGCCCGCAAAGAACAGCTGCGGCAACAATCGTTAGACTCTGATACGGGGTGGGCGGCCTATACCCAGGTGGTGGGGGAGCATCGTCTTCAACTGGAACAATGTCGGCGCTCTCGCTGGCCTGAGATCCAGGCGGTGTGGCTGCGGCTCTATCCCTGTGATGGCAATCCAGGGGTCTTAGATCAGGTGTTTGACCAGATTGTCAATCTTGGCTACAACCGTGTCTACATCGAGACCTTTTATGACGGTCAAAGCATTTTGCCGGGACAAGAGGGATCCCCCTGGCCCTCTGTTCAGCCCAATCAGGATCTGTTGGAGATGGCCTTGACCTTGGCTCGGCGGCGGGGGATATCGGCCTATGCCTGGGTTTTTTCCCTGAACATGGGCTACTCCTACAGCCAATTGCCAGATCGACAGGTGGCATTGGCTCGTAATGGGGCAGGAAATACCACCATTTTGGATCCCAGCACAGCCACATTGGCGGATCTCGATGATGCGGTGGGGCCAGATCAGGTGTTTATCGATCCCTACAGCCCACAGGCACAGCAAGATTATCAATCGATGTTGAGCGGGATCCTGCGGCGGCAACCGGATGGGGTGCTGTTTGACTACATTCGCTATCCCCGTGGTACTGGGGCCAGTTCGGTGGCGGGCAATGTCAAGGATTTATGGATTTACGGAGAGTCGGCCCGAGCAGCTTTTGTAGGACTAGGAAACAATCCGTATACGCAAGATCTGCTGAACCGCTTTCTCGATCAGGGCTATGTCACCGTCAATAATTTGCAGGAGTTGGACAGCCGCTATGGCCCTACCGATCCCAGTTGGCGACAGCCTGGGGATCCCCTACTGTCCGGCGATCTGCCCCTAGGTGAGCCTTCAACAGTTGAACCATTAACAATTGATTTTCTGAGAGCCGAGCCACCAGAAACCCCGATGGTTTTTGACCACGATGGTCAGAAGGGATCCCTACTTTCTGGCATTGTGCAGGCTGAGCTGCGACGGGATCCCGCTGAGGATGAATCTGAGGGATCCTTCCCCCTTGTAACGCCTGACCTCACCAGCCCAGAGGAAGATGATTCTGCCCCCAATCTTGACCAAGAGGAAGAAGAACCAGAACCCACCCCCACGCCGATCCCGAATGTGGTGACTCGACAGGCGCGTGTCCAGAGCCAACTGTGGCCCCTGGCGGTGCAGTTTGCCCAGCAAGGGATCCTGGACTTTCTCGACCAGATTAGCCAACCAGTTCAGAACCAAGGGATCCCGGCGGGAGCGGTGTTCTTCTCGGACGCTAATGCGCGGGTCGGAGAGGTGGGCTACGACTCTCGCCTACAACCCTGGGAGAGCTTTGATCAGGGTCTGGAACGGCATCCCATGGCTTATGCCCTGTGTGAGGATGCCAGTTGTATAGCCGCTCAGGTGGGCCAGGTTTTGGCAGCGACCACGTCTGATACCTTAGTCTGTCCTGCTTTGGCGGGGTTATGGGGACAATCGTTGTCCAATCGGCCCATGCTAGAGGTGCAGATGCAGACTCTTCAGCAGAGTTATCCCCAACTGCGCTGCGTCAGTCACTTTGCCTACTCCTGGGTATCCCCTGAGTCGGATCGCGCCCGCAAAGCCTGCCAAGTTTGACTTTGCGTTGATTGGGGAGAGCTGATCAGTGGGAGCTGAACTGTGAGAACTGTTGGATCCCTCTCTCAATCTCTACCGTGTTCCTTCCAGACAAGCTCCCGTCCAGATCGCCCCCTGGGACTGGGATCCCTCTAGGTGAGCACAGAGGAGATTGGCATCGGTAAAATTGGTGCCGAACAGGATCGCTCCCGATAGTTCCGCCTCTTCTAAATCGGCCTGAGTCAGGTCGGCCCCCGCCAGATTCGCCCCGGTCAGGTCGGCCTGCACCAACACGCAGCCCCGCAGATTGGCCCCCCGCAGATCGGATCCCCGTAAATCGGCTCCGGCCAGATTGAGTTTTTCTAGGCTGGCTCCGGCCAAAAATGCCCCGGCAAAGCTCACCCCAGTTACATCGGCATCCCGCAGATCGACCCCCCGCAGATCGGCATTGCGGCAGTCAGCCCCCCGCAGATTGGCTCCACTCAAATCAGCTCCGCGCAGGGGCAAGCGCAGGTTAGCCCCCTGCAAATCAGATCCGCTCAAATTAGCACCGGGAGCCAGAGATACAGATTGGGTGGCAAGGTTATCGAGAGACATGGCAGATAGGGCAAAGGTTCAAGGGGAGATTCAAAGAAGGGCTTCATGACTAGATGATTGAAGCCCAAGGCAGTGCTAGGAGAGCTTGTTGCCGTCGGGATCTTCTAGCCATAGGTTGGGCAGGTGGCGAGGTCTTTCGGGCAGCGTCATCATCCCCATCTCCACCAATTGAAGTACCGTGCCCAGTTTATCCACCAGGTCAGGATCAAAGCGGCGACCTTGCTCTAGGCGACACTGTTGTAGTGCCTCAGCTGGAGATAGAGCCGCTCGACTCTGGCCATGAGCTTGGGTTAAGGCTTGGAAATAGGCTGCTAGCCCCAAGATGCGGGCCTCCAACGGGATCCCCTCCCCCTTCAACCCTTCTGGATAGCCACTGCCATCCCAATGCTCTCGATGGCTGGCGACGATCTGGGCCACAGGGGTAAATTCTGGCATCGCCTCCAATAGGGATCCCCCCAAGGCAGCACTGTCTGGCCAATCTAAGGGATCTGGCTTGGGGCTATGGTGTGAATCGAGGGGAGCATGGGCCAAGCCGATCCGAAAGAGTAAGCCCGCCAGCCGTAACCGCCGTAACCTCAGGGTGGGCAGATCCAGCAATTGCCCCAAGGTTTCTGCCAGAGCCGACACCTGCAAGGAGGCCACCGGATTATCCAGATCCTGGCTATCCACCTGCTGAGCCATCCGCAAAAAGGCCTGTAACTTATTGGCATTGAGGTTGCGACTCAGCCGCAAGGCTTGGCTCTCCAATGTCCAAAAGTCTCGGGTCTGCTGCTGCAATGTCACCAACTGCTGCTGGCTGGATTGGAGATACTCTACGATCCGGGCCACCACATCAGCCAGGTTTTGGGATCCCAGATTAGGGGATGCCACGGGGTTGACTGCTTCCGGCTTTGGCTTTTGAAAATCCTCAATTTGTTGCAATAGCTCTGCGGCAACGGTGGGATTATGGGCAGCCATGCTACGAGCCAAGATCTGGGCCGACAAGATCACCTGTTCGGCATCAAACGTCCAGAACCCATAAAATTTGCGCTCCAGATCCCGCTGCGGTCGGCCCCCACCGCCATAATCAGCCTCATCTAACTCGTAACAGAGCACCATCGCTGTGTAGTCGCGATCCAAAATGATCAGATTCCATTCCTGCAATAGGGGATCCCCATCGGGAATATGCACCAGATCCACATTGTCTCGGGATCCGGTGGGGTGCTGGGCAAAGCCACTGTCAGACTGGGCTGCCACGACGATTCGACGGGCTCGATCGGCGATCAGGGCATAGCGATCTGCCTCTTGTAAGTACCATTTGCCCTCCTGAAAAGTCACCAACACCAAGGGATCCCCGCCAACCGTATTGAGCAGATGATCTTCAAGGGCATGGCAAAGGGCCACCAGTGTATTTTTGAGATAAACCCCGTAACGGGTAACCTCAGGGGGGAGCAGGGCGCGCAGTTGCTGGAGTGTGGCCTCGGGGTGCATCTAATGACGATCCATTGGACGGGTAGCAGTGGGGGTGGCAAAAAACAGCTTTGAGGGAGCTTTAGTGTTGCTTTATTTCTTGGTATTCCGAAGACGGTAGGTGATCCGGCCCTTGGTCAGGTCATAGGGGGTCAGTTCCACCTTGACCCGATCCCCTGGCAGGATCTTGATGTAATTACGGCGAATCTTCCCAGAAATATGAGCCAAGACATTGAACCCATTGTCTAGATCCACCCGGAACATGGCATTGGGCAGAGACTCCGTCACCACGCCTTCCATTTCGATAGCATCTTGCTTAGACAAACACCGATCTCCTTGAAATCTGAAATACAGTAAAGAACATTTGAGCAGACTGGTTTCCCCGTCTCTTTGCTCATGGGTGACAGATCAGGCTCAACCACTCCACTTGATGAAGGATTGACGCGAGATTGACGAGGATCCATCGGTAAGGATCCCGTGGGATCCCCGTTGGTTTTTCCTCAGCCATCGGATGAGCAACGAACTGAGCACACATAGGCTCTTTCTATCGTGACATACTCCCGCCGCTCATGCTTCTGCTCGACAAAGGATAGGGGGGGATGATAGAGAGAACTGATCACTCCCTCTGGCTAGCCCAGTCCCGTCATTGGACTGGTATTAGCTGACCCTATTCACTCAAGTCACTCATTGCGGGGACTGAGGGCTGCTGTTGGGATGAAGTGGGATCCGTAATTCCACCACAGTGCCGCTGCCCAATCGCCGCCCTCGCCATTCGATATGTCCGCCGATCAATTCGCTGCGATACCGCATATTGCTCAACCCATGGCCCCGATGACGATTGGATTCCCCAGAGATCCCAATCCCATCATCAATGATGCGTAGCACCAGCATAGACGGATCCTCTCCTGGGGCGGTGGCTGAGCTGGGCAAATCACCGTCAATCAGGGTGGGATCCTCCTCATGCTGGATCGCCTCCACCAGCGGGGAACGGCGATTGGTGGGTAGATGAGTGGCTCCAATAATCACATCGAGACGGTGAGCCTGAGCGTGTTTGACCACATTGTTGAGGGCCTCCTGCAAGATACGAAAGAGGGTGCTCTGGGTTAAGGGATCCAAGCAGCTCAACAAGCCCTCAGAGCGGTCGTCGAACCGGGTCACCAAAGGTTGGGGAGAACGCTGGGCGGCTCGTTCCATCAGGCTGCGCAGGGCGGATCCCAAATTAAAGGCCCCCATCGCAGTGGGCTGTAGATCCTCGACGATGCCTCGTAACTCGGTGATGGTGTCCCGCAGTTGGTCATCGATGAGAGCCACGGTGGCTAGGGCTGCAGACCCCAGCTCAGGATTGAGGGCCAGGGTACGCAGATGGCGGGCCATTGCCCCCAAGTCCGCTAAAGTTTGGTCGTGCAGATCGGCAGCTAGACGGCGACTCTCGGCCTCTCGGCCTTCAGCTAGCCCCCGCACCGCTGCAGCTGTTGCTTCTTGGCGGCGGGAGCGTTCATAAAATTGCGCCCGTTGCAGAGCCATCGCCGTCATATCCACCAAAGCTTGTAATAGATCCACATCGGCATCTGAGAAATCACGAGGCTGCGGCTCAATCCCACACAAAACTCCCGTCACCTCCTGCTCACCTGGCATGAGAGGGGCGCAGAGGATCCCTTGGCTATCGGCGTCTAAATCTGGGCTGGCCAGACCAGGAGGCAGGGGTGCAGACTGCATCGTGCCGATCCGCAGACAATCATGGCGTTCATAGCACTGGTGCTGGATCAGTTGGCTGAGGGCATCGGAAAGCGGTTGTCCCACTCGGGGTGAAGGGTGTCCATCCTGGCGATAGCCCTGCTGGATCCGCAGCTCGCTGGAGGGCACATTCTCAGCCAGATCCGAGCCTCGCGAGATAAAAACACATTCCCCGACATTGAGGGCTTGGGCCATGCCCCGCAGAGCAATGTCGATGATGCGGGTGGGATCATAAGCCAAGCTAAACGACTGGGCCACCTGTCGCAATTGGTTTTCCCGCCGCGCTTGATGTTGGGTCTGGGTCAATAGTCGAGCCTGGACAATAGCAATCGCCGCCTGATCAGCCACCGCTGAAGCAAGGTCAAGATCGTCTGGTTGCCACTGAGGGCGATTCTGCCCAATGCGCTTGAGACTGATTCCCCCCACCAGTTGATCACCCTGCAAAAGCGGCACCAGCAACATGCCACGGGGATCCCCTAGGGGCAACCGGGGGTCAGCACAGCCTTGCTCGGTTGTTAAAGTCTGCTCCGCTAAGGCCAGGATCTCTAACTCTGCCAACGGACATCCCCCTGCAGAGGGATCCCAACTATCCCCCACCACCAAGGGAGTGCGTTGTTCCAACAGCAGCCGTGCCCCCATCCGCAACCGATTGCCCAATTCGGCAGGCAGAGCCTCTAGCGGCTGCGGCGAGATCAATTGGGATCCCCAGTCGATGGTGGGCTGCTGTTGAGGAGAGAGGGTGAGTAGGGTCAGTCCCGGCAAAATTGCCTCCAGTTCCTGAGCAGTAAGCTGGGGCGCATAGATTCCCACTGGTCGCAAATAGTGAAAATCCGAATGCCAGAGCGCCAGTGTACAGACATCTGCCTCAAACGCTGCCCCAATCTGCTGGGTGATGGCCTGAAACAAGGTGGCCGGATCGAGGCTAGATCGGATCACAGTGGTGATGGAATTGAGCAGGGTCATGCGGTCGTGCTGGCGACGCACATGATCAAACAGGCGAGCCCTTGTCAAGGCCACCGCCAATTGATGGGCTGCGGATTGCAACAATTTCACCTCGGCGGGTTGCCAGGTGTAGTCATCGGTTTTGAAAGCTCCCACCAGCCCGATCAAGGCATCCGACCCAGGTTCTGAGGTGGTTGAGAGGGTGGGTTGCTCCGATTGAACAGGGATCAAAACCCCCGATTGAATCTGGAGACCCTCTAAGACCCCACAGGGATCCGGTGTGGTTGACCCAAAGTAGACAATTTGCCCCTGCCCTAAACCCGCCAAATAGTCCCTGAATTCAGAAATGTCATAGGCGGGATCCATGGGCTTGAGACTGGCCACCCGCGATTCGTAGGCCACGCTGAGGTGGTGGGATTCCAGTCGTAGCAGGCAACAACGGCTCAGATCTAAGGTCGAGTGCAATAGGTCGATGGTGGTCTCCACGATCTGATCCCAATCGAGGGATTGATGCAGTGTGGTGGTGATGCGGTTGAGCAGAGCCTCCCGTTCCCCTTGTTGGCGGGTTTGTTCATAGAGGTGGGCATTATGCAGGGCCAAGGCTGCCTGAGTGGCGATGGCTTGCAGTAGATCCACCTCCGGCTCCGAAAAGCATTGATCATGGCGTCGATAGACGGTCAAAAAGCCCATTACCTCTTCTGCGTAGGGCTGTCGCAAAATCAGCGGCACCAATAGTAGGGCAGCTCCATCCACCTCGCCTTTGATCACCTGCTGACCTTTGAGCACCTCCAGACAGGCGGGATCCTGCAATAGAGCTTGACAGTGGGCAATGGGATCCCAGGCAAGTTCAGGAGTCTGCCTGTGGGTGGCCAACCGCTCCATTGTCCAGTTGGATGTATCAGCACCATCCTGGTGTTGATCTGGCCCAGATCCAAAAACACCAGATCCAAAAACATCGAAATTTGATTTGAGTTGGGGGATCCACAACAGGTCACACCCATCCACCCCCAAAAAAGTTCCCACACATTCCACTAATGTTTGCTGCATGGTGGGCAGATCGAGAGAGCGCCGCAGCTTTTGGCTAATCTGCCGGATCAGGCCATCCCGCTGAGCCTGATGAAACAATTGGGCCGTTTGGCGAGCATTGACCCAGGCGGTAGCGGTATAGGAGCTAATTAGCTTTAGCACTTCCAAAAACTCGGGGGCCAAGGTATGGCGGCAAAACACCGTCAGGGCACCCAAGATATCGGATCCCATCGAGATGGTATAGGTGGCCAGACTTTGGATCTGCTCCTGTACCACCCACTCGGGGGTCAAGAGCCAAGGCTCAGCCAAGAGATTGTTGCTGAGGATGGGGGCACCTTTTTTGACCACCTGTCCTAGCGGCGTATCGTCGGGATAGAGGCGAGTCACCCCAGAGGGATCCGGTAACCCCGCCTGAGCTACCGAAAAGTAGGATCCATCCTGTTTGTCATGCAACCAGACCTGAACGCTCGCCGCCCCCAACCGAGTCACCAATCGGGTGGCCAAGACCTCAGCAATCTCTAATGACCGATCTGGCTGGCCGTGCCAGCTATCTTCAGGAGGCACAGAAGCCAACGCCACCAGCTCCTGGACAAT
>JBHJNR010000217.1:0-3809 GCA_050330615.1 Cyanophyceae cyanobacterium | reverse complement strand
CTCTCTACCTTGACCTCAACGGAGAGCACAAACTGCACGTAGTACCCATCAGCCCGTCTGAGCAGTCTGACCCGCTTGATGGCATCTTTTGGATAGAACGCCAAATCGTAGGTGCCAATGAGTCGTAGCTCTCCAATGCCAAACCCATCGGTAAACTTGATGTGTTTAGGATCCAAAAGCTTCCAGCCGCTTGTTTTGTATTCATTCGCGTGTGGGGCATTGAACCCCAAACGCTCACCGCTTATCCATCCCCAATCCGCTTCGCTGTAGACCGCAGGTCGTTCCTGATTGGGGTCTTTCAGGGGGCCGATAACTCTCATCCCCTGCCACCCTCTCCGAGTGGAAGAGGAAAGTGAACTTGTTGCAAATAACGTTCTTACCTATGAGCTCACATTTCTAGAATGGATGGTAAGTATCTTTGTGCTGCCATAACCCTCGAAACACCAGACGGGCGGCATATGCTTACAAGCAGACCATCAAGTGGCACACCCACCATCCCAAGTTGTGATTGGGAGTCTATGCAGATAAACTTCAACAGGTTTTAAAGCTACTGGTCTACGGGGGAGAGATGAGGCATTGCCGCATCTCATCGAGGACAACGGCATCTTGAGAGGCGGTTCTGGCTCCGGCTTGAGCGGCCCAGCACTTGAGTTCTTCGATTTGTTCGCGGGCAATGCTGGCTAGGGGCACGGTGTCACTGATGGCTTGAAGTACATCTTGGTTCTCAAAATCGCGCCGGATGCCGGTGCCGGATCCCCCAAAGGCTTGGTACATGGCGTCGATGATCACCTGTTCAATCTCGGCTCCACTAAAGTTGAAGGCAGATTGGGCCAAGGCCTCGAGGTCAAATTCTCGCACCCGATTAGGCCGGATCCGTTGTAGGTGCACACGAAAGATGTCTTTGCGCTCTTTTTCGGTGGGCAGGTTCAAAAAGAAGATCTCGTCAAAGCGGCCTTTGCGCAGCAGCTCAGGGGGCAATAGCGGCACATTATTAGCGGTCGCCACAATAAAGACGGGGCTGGTTTTTTCTTGCATCCAGGTGATCAGGCTGCCAAATACCCGCCGACTGGTGCCCGAATCGCCATCGGCACCGCTGGTGATATTGCCAAAGGCTTTGTCAATTTCATCGATCCACAGCACACAGGGGGCCATCGCCTCCGAGAGCTGGATCATCTGTCGCACCCGGCTTTCGCTCTCCCCCACAATGCCCGCAAACAGGCGACCAGCATCCAGCCGCAACAGGGGTAAGCGCCACTCGTTGGCAATAGTTTTGGCGGATAAGGATTTGCCCGTGCCCTGGATCCCGACCAATAGGATCCCTTTGGGGTTGGGCAGTCCATAGCGGCGGGCTTCTTCGGTGAATGCTTCTTGGCGAACACGCACCCACTGCTTGAGGTTATCCAGCCCCCCCACACTTTTGAGGCTGGCCCGAGCGGTGAAAAACTCTAGGATCCCGGTTTGGCGAATGGACTGTTTCTTTTCTTCGAGTACCAGGTCGATATCGGATTCGGTGACACATTGTTTGGCGGCGAGGGCGCGGGCCAGAACCCGGCGGATCCGTTCACGGCTCAGCCCTTGGCAGGCTTTGACCAGTTGTTCGCGGGCTAGCAGGGATCCCAGTTTTAGTTTGTCGGGAGCAATGTAGAGATCGATGAGGCGGTTGATTTCTTCGGTGGAGGGCAGCGGGATATCGATGATGGTGATGTCTTCGGCCAGATCGGTGGGGACTTCGAGGGTATGGCTGAGCAATACCAAGAGTTTGCGGCTGCGTTTGAGGCTACGGCTGAGGTTCTTCAGCTCTCTGATCACGGGGGCGTTTTTCTCGGTATTGGCCTGCCGCAAGACAAAGTGCAGATCCCGCAGAATAAAGATGGCGTCCTCTTCGTTAGCGGCGCGACCCACTCGACCCAGAGCACCCATGACGGATCCTCGATCTTCGCCGGTGTCTTCCCAGCCTTTGACCAGATCCCAGATGTAGAGCTGACGAGCGGGATCCGTACGTTCTGCCACCCGCACCAACAGTTCTTCAGCGGGTTCCTCTTCGGGGCTGAGCAGGTAAATCAGGGGATATCGCGCCCTGATCATCAAATCTAGCTCTGAGACCAGTTGAGCCTGGGGTTCGAGGGATTTTTGCCGGCGGTTGAGGTCAGGAGCGGGATCGGAGAGGGTATCAGGCATAGGACAGTCAAGACAGAACGGACAATTGGGGGCTGATGGCCGGCCGTTTTTTAAGTCTACTGCTGTTCCCACTGGGAACTGGGATCCTTGATAGGTATGGTGAGAGCTGCTAAGGGGAATAGCTATCTTGGCTGGTTTAGCGCTAGAGGAGGGAGTAACGCAGCTGAATCTCGTTGGCGATGAGAAACTCACCCATATCGGGATCCCAGGTTCGTATAATGCTACGCATCGCTATGCGAACAGCACATCTCCCTGACGGCTGACCCACTGAAACTCAGAATCCAGCATCTCAGCAAACTCGACCCATGGATTCCCCATCACCCAACAGTTCGCGCCAGCGGTGACTTGTCACATCCAGGCTTGGGGTTCGCGCCAGCGGCGACAAGTCGCCTCCAGGCTGACGAGACGTTTGCTGCCAATATCAGCTTTTTTGACCATCATTTTTTGACCATCATTTTTTGACCATCAGGGATCCCTAGTTTTGCAGTTGGCGGATTTGCTCTGGGGTAAGTCCGGTGACAGCAACAATTTGCACGGGATCCATGTCTGTAGCCAAAAGGTTGCGGGCAATAGATTCGGCAGCTAGTAGGATCCCTTCTTGTTTACCCAATTGGTTCCTTCCTTGATCGTCTCTTCCTTCCACTTCAGATAGGCCGGTGACAAGTTCATAATCAGCTCCCTCTTTCCCGCTCCATCTTTTCAGCCAGCATCATCCTTACCTATCCAAGATCTCTGCCACAAGCTGGATAGGCAGACCGAGGCGTTGGGCAATATCGGCTACCGATAAGTAGTCGGTTGGAATCAAATATAAGATGTAGTGGTAGCCCCAGGCCCCCTCCATGCCAGCTCCCTTACGCATCACCTTAACCGAGCCAGAAGAGCGCACCTTAAGCGAGCTGCGTCAGGCTTCAACAGTTCCTTATCGGACTCGTGACCGAGCGCACATGTTGCAGTTGAACGCCCAAGGTCTCAACGTTCCAGCCATTGCTACCATCTTTCAGTGCCATCAACATACCGTCAGAGCCACCCTGCGACGCTGGGAAAACTATGGATTGGGTGGTCTGTGGGAAGCTCCCGGCCGAGGTGCCAAACCCAAATGGCAGCCCACAGATCTGGATTATCTCAGCGAGTGTTTGGAGCAAGACCCCCGCACCTACACCAGCTCACAACTGGCTCAAAAGCTCAAGCAAGAGCGTTCAGTGGACTTGAGCAGTGACCGATTGCGACGACTGCTCAAAAAAAAGATATCGCTGGAAACGGACTCGGCACAGTCATCGGCGCAAGCAGGATCCCCTCCAGAAAGCTCTCAAGCAGGCCGACTTAGAAAGCTTAGTGTTAGCAGCCCAAGAGGGTCTTGTTGAACTCAAGTATCTGGATGAAGCTGGATTTTCTCTCTGGAGTCCTGTTAGCTACAGTTACAGTCTGATTGGAGAGCAGAAATGCATAGAGCAGACCCCTACTCGCCATGGCCATCGGATTAGTATTTTGGGTCTGTGGCAACCGGGAGAGGGGTTCGAGTATGCCCTTTCTCAAGGGGGCTTTAAGGGGGAGAGCTATAGTAAGGTGATGAATTGGGTGGCCCAGAAGGCTGCACAAACCTTAGAGCAAAGTGGTCGCATGACCGTGATAGT
>JBHJNR010000216.1:0-13427 GCA_050330615.1 Cyanophyceae cyanobacterium | reverse complement strand
GCGGGTGGACAATCCAAGACTCTAAACGGACGTGGAGGAACGCATAAGTCTGGCTTGCCAGCAGCATCCGGTGAAGCGTCAACCTGTCGGGACGGTCAGCAATTGCAACTGCTATTGTTCGCCTAAACCGAATCCTCGGCCTTAAAGGCCGGGGAGGATGTCAAGAGGACTACAGCACATCACCCGATTAGTTTGTCAGAGTGAGGAGAAAGACCTGGATCCAACCCACCACAAACCCCAGGATCCCGCCTAAATTGACAATGGCTTGGAGCTCTTGTTTAACGATTTGTTGGATATTTTTCTCCAGATTCTCCGGTGATGTGGCATTTACCCGGTCAATGATCACTTGATCAAGGTTTAGGACGGGGATCACCTGGGTCATCAAGGACTCCAGATCGCGATCCAGATAGCGCTCCAAGACCAAAGCCAGATCGAGGCTGACTTGATCGATGGAGTCCTGGACAGCCTTGGATCCCCGTAATCGGCGCAAGACCAGCTGAGCCACCCCTTCCCAGTCAATCGAATCTCCCAGAGCTGCCAACGCATCCGGCCCCTTGATGCGGATGTAATCTTGGATCCCTGTTCTTAACCCTTTGCGGAGTTGGCGAACAGCCAGCACAGGCAGGCTCTGGAGGGATAGATTTTGGATCACCTCAGTCAGGCGGCGGGTCACGCCCACATCCCGCAGCAGCTGATCCAGTAGTCCTTCTGACCCTTCGGGATCCTCTAGGCAATAAGCCCGTAGCCGTAGCAGCGCATTTTTGGCCCCAAACAGATTGGCCACCACCCAGTAGGTGCCCGAGGCTCGTTCTCGAAATCCCTCATCAATGGCATCGATGTTTTTATCGGTCAAAAAGTCCACTAAGCTCTGCCGCAGCACCCGTGGTGGCAAGATCTGCTCCAAAATCCAGGTGGTGATTTCTCGGGCTTGCTCATCGGAAAAGCGCAGCTCCAGCAACACCTGATCAAAGAGCTGGGTGATGGGGGCTTCAAGCCAACCCTCTTGCCGCGACAAAACCCTGATCAGCCGGGGCAGCGATTCCCCAAACAGATCTTTGAGGATGCGGGCCAGCACTTGGGCTGTTTGGTCTTGTTTGTCAGGATTCTCTAGCCGATCAAGGGCGATTTTAAGCAACCATTGGATCCCGGATCGCATCCGCTCAGTTTCCAGCAGCCGTCGGGCCAGATTGCGCAACTCATCTGGGGTCAACAGGGATCCCATAATGGTTTGGGAGATCTGCTTGGCCAGTCGCGGCTGATTCTGGGGGATCAAGCCAGGGGTAAACGGCACCTGCCACCCCCCGATTTTGTAAGCCCGGTAGGGGCGAAAAAGCATCTTGAGAGCCAGATCATTGGTGAAATAACCAATAACCAGGCCCGCGATGGGAGGAACAAGAATACTCCACAGTGCCATGCAAGTTAGGGATCCTACGTCTGCCAGCATACTGCCCCCAGACAGGAGTCGGCTCAGGGGCCGTATCCTCAGGGCAGGGGGGACGGCTTTGTAGCGAGCAGCGAGTTCTGACCAGCAGTGTCGTCCAAGGCTGCTGTCCTAAGCCACCAGAAAACTCAGTGGAGTGCCGCAAGTCTCGATAAAATAAAGCTATGGCCTGATGCAGCCCCAGGCCCACCCCATACTCCCCATACCCATTGTTTGTTCTCTTGTTGTTTGTTCTCTTGCCGGAGGGATCCGTTCATGTTTGAGCAAATCCTGTTTCCTGTCGATCAATCCCGTGAAACCAGCCAAGCTACCCAGATCGTGGCGGATATAGCCCAGCGTTATGGCAGTCGGTTGATTCTACTATCGGTGCTGGATCAATCCCTCCTGGAGTCCGATCAGGTCGAAGCCGCCCGTCAGACCCTGAAGGGTTTGCTGCAACAGAGCGAGTCTGCCTTCCAACAGGTGGGGATCCCATCGATCAAAAGTGAATACCGAGAAGGTCGGGTGCCTTTTATCATCTGTGATGTTGCTGATGAGCTCGGAGCTGACCTGATTATCATGGGCAGCAAAGGACTGGGGATGGATGAGGATCCCTCCCATAGTGTTAGCAACCGCGTGATCAATCTCGCCCCTTGTCCAGTTTTGGTGGTGCCCTGAGGCGCTAGTAATTTCTCCTACCCACGAGCTACTCACGAGTCACTAAGCAAGGGGCTTAAGCCCCTTGTGCAAAATTGGAGACTTTACCCTGCCGAGTCTAGTCTCTGCTACCCGTTTTTTCCGCATCATTCATCTCTGCTGGGGCGACTGGGCCTCATCACTTGTGGAGGTCACTGCTTTGGGCTGCAATGGCCCTCTGGTGGGTGGCATGATGCTCCGTCTCCCTGATTTAGATGAGTCAAAATCCATGTATTCTTGTAGTTAGATTGCAAAACTGAGGTCACCTATGTTGATGTCGGATCGTGCTGCCTTAGACGTGGGATCCCTGTTGTCATCCCTGCAAAAGTCTGTGCAAGCAAGTCTCTCCCAGATCCTGCTGGGGCTAGTGGTGGCCCTGTTATCGGTCTCAACCTGGATCCTGCCCGCCCAAGCAGTGCAGATTACGGGCAACTATGTGACAGATAGCCAAGGGGTGGTGACAGCTCTACGGGCTTCATTGGCGGATCCCAGCAATGAAGAGGTGATGACGGAGGCGCAGGACTCCATCAATGGCTTCTACTCCCGTTATCATGGCAACCGATACGAGAGGCTCCAGTCCTTCAACACCTTCCGAACCGTTTTCAATACTTTGGCCTCAAACTATCGCTCTCCCCGTCCTCTCAAGCCTGATGCTGTGGAGCGGGTTTTGACCCAGTTGGAGCGGATCGAGCGAGATGTCGCCCGAGGCAATTGAGCAGATATCCCTTCGCTACTCTTTTTGATTTTTGATATCTGCCTTGTGAATCTCTGGCAGCGCCTAGGCCCGAGACCGCTGATAGCGCATCCCCGGCAACTGCACCACCCATCCCTCCAGTTCCATCATCAACAGTTCGCTAGAAATGGTGTTGATATCCAGCTGGGTGAGCTGGGCTAGGGCATCCAGACCCATGGGATCCGTCGATAGGGTCTCAAAGATAACTTTCTGGGATCCCGCTAGAGCAGGGAGCGCAGGGTCTGATATAGATCGCTGAGATGCGGTGACAACCGATCCCAGCTCCGTCAACAACTCTTCAACCCCCAAAATCAACCCTGCCCCGGTTCTGAGCAGATTGAGACAACCCCGTGCCGCCGGGTTATCCAGGGTTCCCGGTAGGGCAAAGACATCACGGCCATAGTCATTGGCCAGATAGGCCGTAATCAAAGCGCCTGACCGTTGTGGGGCCTCCATCACCAGAGTGGCCTGGGTTAACCCCGCGATCAGGCGATTGCGGCGGGGAAAGTTTTCTTTGGCGGGGCCGACGCCAGGAGCAAACTCACTGATCAGGCAGCCCTGAGTCCGCATCTGGCTAAAGAGATCCCGGTGCTGGGGCGGATAGACCTGATCCACCCCTGTGCCCAACACTCCAACGGTGGATCCCCCGACTTTGAGAGCCGCTTGGTGGGCAACCCCATCAATCCCCGCCGCCATGCCCGACACAATTAAGAACCCCGCCTGAGCCAAAGCAGTGGCCAGTTGCTCCGTCCAGCGTTTGCCATAAGGGGTAGGAGATCGGGTGCCCACGATGGCAATGGCGGGCTCCCATCCCATTGGCTGACCGAGGGTGTAGATCAGAGGGGGTGGATCCGGTAGCTCCCACAACAGCCGAGGATAGTGGGGATCCGCCGGGGTCAAAAATGGGATCCCAGGCTGGGAAATCTTGTCCAGAATGGCTACGGGATCCTGCTGGCGGCGTTGACTTTGAATGGTCATCGCCAACTGCAACCCGATTCCCTCCACAGCCATTAGATCGGACTCATCGGCCTCCCAGGCTCTCCGCAGGGAGCCAAATTGTTGATGTAGTCGTTTGAGCCGGTGGGGGCCAATGCCGTCAATAGCGGCCCAACTGAGCCAGTAGGCCCGCTCCCAATCGTCAGGTGAGTCTGGCATCATAACTCGGTGACTTCGCGCGGTCTAAGCGACCCCATTGTAGCGGGCCAATCGGGGCTCGTCGGTCTTAAAACAGGCCAGGCCGATCAGCGTAAAAATCAGTGTAAAAAAAAGATGAGAGTCCAACACAAAACTTCATTATCTCGGGTCAGAGGGATCCTCATGAGGGGTGCCAGGGTTGGGTTGGCGGGCTTTGTGGCCTCCTGATCCCAGAGATGGTTTCAACCCAAACAATGATGTACCGAGACTGGGATCCCAACACAGAAAAACCTTACGGGTTAGGGATTTCAGGGCTTCTCTCGACACCAGGGATAGGGGTTGGCAAGACTCATTTGAGACCCTGTTCTCGCGTTGACGGTGGGATAGCCGTGGTGTTTGATGGAATCCATGGCACCTGCCATCCACCACTCGTAGTTCGCCCCATGACCACCCAACTCGAAGTCACTCCCACTGCATCTAGCTTGCCAAAATCAGCCCCTCGCCCCTTGGTAGCCAGAGGTGTTTTGCAGCTGTATACCAGCTTGGGACGGGCTTCCTTTACCCCCGTTATGGCTCAAGCGCTGCGGGTGGCTGGGCAAGGTACCCCCGTGTTAGTGGTGCAATTCCTCAAAGGGGGGATTAGCCAAGGGCCAAAACGGGCGGTGACCCTGGGCAGTTCTCTCACATGGGTGCGCTGTGGCATCCAACGATGCGTGGACACCCCCCATTTGGAGCCAGAAGAACAGCAAGCGTTGGCATCCCTATGGCAGTTTGCCA
The DNA here is from genome assembly GCA_050330615.1 of Cyanophyceae cyanobacterium. Taxonomy (GTDB): domain Bacteria; phylum Cyanobacteriota; class Cyanobacteriia; order Thermostichales; family Thermostichaceae; genus JAAUUM01. Next base: position 8,667 of record JBHJNR010000216.1, on the reverse strand, counting down.
GTGAGGCAATGGTCAGCGGCCAGTATGGGCTAGTCGTGTTGGATGAATTGGGGTTGGCCATCAAACTAGGGCTGATTGATGAGGCCGCAGTTATCGCCCTGCTCGATAGTCGGCCTGTCTCCATGGATGTGATCATCACCGGGCCAGAGATGCCTGAGAGCCTGATCGAGCGGGCAGATCTGATAACCCAATTGCGGGTACGCTGAGCCTGTTTCCACCGGATAGGTCTGGGCATGGGTGGAGATGGAGAGATCCTGGGGCTAGGCCCTCACCGCAACAGTATCTAGGTTGCCTGATGGGATAGCCTGATGGGATAGTTTGTCTGATGGGATAGAGTTGTGGGTTTCTTAAACCTGGGATCCCTCATAAAGATATGCAGAGTTTCTTTGGATTAGGTCGAGAAGGAATGAGCTACGATTCGGGGGAGTTGCGCTGACTATTAATCTCACCCGATGACCTATCCTCTTCACGTCGCTTTAGTTTGGCATCAACATCAGCCGCTCTACAAGAGTCCCATTGTGGGCAAATATCGGATGCCTTGGGTGAGACTACACGGCATTAAAGACTATTTAGATTTAGTTCTTCTTTTGGAGAGATATCCGAAGCTGCATCAAACGGTCAATCTGGTTCCGTCACTATTGCTACAGATCGAGGATTATGTTGCTGGGACGGCTTTTGATCCCTATCTGGAGTTGCTATTAACTCCGGTCGAAAAGATGACCCCAGATCAATTGTGTTTTGTGATCGATCGCTTTTTTGACGCTCACTATCCCACCTTGATCGATCCCTATCCTCGCTATCGTCAGCTCTATGAGCAACGACAACAACAGGGAGCCAATTGGTGTCTACAATACTGGACTTATCAGGATTATAGCGATTTACTGGCTTGGCATAATTTAGCTTGGTTTGATCCGCTTTTTCACGAAGATACTGAAATTCAAGGGTGGATCCAACAGCAAAGAGGCTTCACCCTCAGTGACCGGCAGCGGATCTACTCTAAGCAACAACAGATCTTGGCCTGTATTGTGCCCCAGCACAGTCGGATGCAGGAGAACGGCCAGTTGGAGCTGATCACCAGCCCCTATACCCACCCCATTTTGCCACTGTTGACCACTGACCGGGCAGCACGAGTGGCCCGACCGGGCCTGGATCTACCCCGCTATGGCTATCACTGGGGCCAGGATGTGATCACCCATCTCAGCAAGGCCAAAGCCAGCCACAAAGCCCGATTTCAAAAGGCCCCCCGTGGCTTGTGGCCCTCAGAGCAGTCCGTCAGTCCAGCCATCTTGGATCCCATCATTCAGGAGGGCTTTGAATGGATCATCTCGGATGAGGGGGTGTTGGGTTGGAGTTTGGGCCAACTGTTTGCCCGTGACGGGGAAGGCCATGTTATGGAGCCTGAGAAGCTCTACCGCCCCTATCGCCTAGAGGCGGACGCCGGGGATCTGGCTATCGTATTCCGGGATCATCGTCTATCCGATTTGATCGGCTTTAGCTACAGCAGTATGGATGCCAATGTGGCTGCCAAAGATCTGATCGGACATCTGGAAACCATCCGCAATCGCCTGCCGCAGGATAAACCCTGGCTGGTCACCATTGCTCTGGATGGAGAAAACTGCTGGGAGTACTATCCCGAAGATGGCAGACTGTTTTTGGATAATCTTTATACCCGCTTCAGCCAGCACCCCTTCCTGAAGATGGTGACGGTATCAGAGTTCTTGGATCAGTTTCCCCCCACCGAGGTGCTGCATCAAGATCAACTGCACAGCGGCTCCTGGATTGAGGCGGACTACACCACCTGGATTGGGGATCCCGTCAAAAATCGGGCTTGGGAGCTGTTGGCCCAGGCGCGTCAACTGATTGAAGACCACCCCCGCGCCACCGAGAGCACCTGGGAGTCGCTGTGGGCAGCCGAGGGATCCGATTGGTTTTGGTGGTTCGGCATGGGGCATTCTTCCGCCCATGATGCCATTTTCGATCAGCTGTTTCGAGAACATCTTGAGGCCATCTATCGCGATTTGGGGGAGGTGATCCCGGCCACCTTACTGCATCCGCTGGAAGATCACGATGGTCTGGGGGATCGGCTCCCCCAAGGCTTGATCCATCCCACCATCAATGGTCGTCCGGCAGAGCGGGAATGGACGCAGGCGGGCCGGGTGGAGATCAGCGCAGAGCGGGGCACCATGCACCGCAGTAGCCCGATCCGACAGTTGTGGTACGGGGCCGACCACACCAACCTCTATCTGCGGATGGATTTTAGCTCTTCGGTACAGCGGCCCCAGCAGTTGGGAGTGTATTGCTACTATCCCCAGCGGGCGGGCACCACCAGCAGCATCCCCTTGCGGGGGTTGCCCACTCAGGGATCCCTGATCTATCACTATCGTCATGCCCTGTTGGTGACGTTGGATGAGGGGGCATTGACTCAACCTCGGATCCTCAAGACCCAATTGCAGCAAGCGGGGCTGCATCACCAGTGGCATGAGATCCCCAGTCGGGTACAAGCGGCATTGGGCAGTTGTTTGGAGATTGGGGTGCCCTGGGATGATCTGGGGGTAAGTAAGTCTCAGGAGGTGCAGTTTGTGGTGGTGGCAGCGGATGGTGATCTGCTGCGGGAGGCAATTCCCACCCAGTCCACGTTAGGGGTACGGCGACCTTGATCCCATCAGCCCAAGCGTACGGGTAATGCTCAGGATGTGATCTTGATCATGACCGAAACCGAGGCAAATCAGTAGCATTAGCGAGAGATGAATGCTTCGCCCGATCTTGATTGATATCGGGACTGATCTGTTTGAGATGGTGTCCCATGCTCTACCCTTTCTTGCCCACTCTTGACTCAATGAAGAGAATGAAGACTAAGGGTGAATTTGATTAAGATCTTTTGGTAAGTTGGGCCTCTCTCTTTCACATTCTGTGAGCAGAGTTTAAACTACCGTACGCAGCCTTTAGGGATCCCATGTCCAGTTACCCGAGCAACCCTTTTCTGACCCACTCAGATTCTCTGGGCCTTGACTCTGGGGATAGGGAGATTACAGAGCAGTCTGAAGAGACTGCGGTCTATGAGGTGGGAGCGTTGCGCTCCGATCAGCCCAGCCTCTACTTCGTCCAGCTGACGGATTTTCATCTCTTTACTGATCCAGAACAGCACCTCCTGGGGGTCAAGACTGAGGCCAGCTTTGCAACGGTTTTGGCAGCGGTGGCGGCGCTGGATCCACGCCCCGAGTTTTTGCTACTGACAGGGGATCTGACCCAAGATGGCAGCGCAGCGGGGTATGCTCGCCTCAAGCACTATTTAGGCCAAGTGGGGATCCCCAGCTATTGGCTGGCGGGCAATCATGATCGGATCCCGGCGATGACAGATCAGTTACAAGGGAATGGGATCCGACCGGATAAACACTTTACTCAGGGGCAGTGGAGCTTTGTGCTGCTCAATTCTCATCGTCCCGGTCAAGATAGCGGCCACCTGGACGATCAAGATTTTGACAATCTGCGTCAGATTCTGATCGAGACCGAGGCCGCAGGCCATTATCTGGTGATCACGTTGCATCATCCTCCCTTTGAGGTGGGATCCGATTGGTTAGATGGCAGTGCCTTGCAGGAGCGGGAGCGGTTTTTTGAGCTGCTGGCTCCCTATCGTCATGTGCGATTGGTCTTGTGCGGCCATATTCACCAAGATTTTCAGATTCACCACAATGGCGTCACCTATTTGTCCTGTCCTTCCACCTGTATCCAGTTCAAGCCCTTGAGCGATGACTTTGCCTTAGATGAGATCCCACCTGCCTTTCGACAGATTTGGTTACACTCCGATGGCAGCTTTGCCACCCGCCTCTGCCGAGTCCCCGCAGGTTTTCAGAAACCAGATCTACAAATCAGGGGATACTGAGCCTGTGATGAATTCAACCCCCTGCTGTCATGGATCCTTTCTTGGCCCCTTTGCCGACTGATTTGACTCAGCTCCAAACCACCATCATGACGGTGGCTGATCCCCGCCAACAGGACTGTCTGGCTCTGCTTCAGATGTTGCGCCTTTTGGAGGAGTGTCATCGAGATATCCGAGATCGACTCTTTTTAAAATCGCTGCCCAATAGCCGCCATGAGCTGTACACCCTGCTGCAAGATTTAGAACAGGTGGGAGATTGGCCGCAAATTCCCCGGACGCGGATTGAGACCTTTTTGGAGCTATTAAGAGCCCAGGTAGATACGACGGATCCCCTGCCTGTAGAGCGCAGGCCTTCACGGGAGGCAGCTTCCCACCCATCCGCCGCCCCCCAACCAACTTTCGCTGCCGATCTTTCCCCAGGGTATGGGGGCAACCATCACTCGGCTGAGGATAGTGGGACTTAAGACAGACAGGCAGAAGTGAGGGATCCCTTTGCCGCCCGGTTACTGCTGCCTATGGCACTGGTGGCTCACGAAATGATGCCCACGAACAAGACAATGTTGTTTTAGGCAGCGTCAAGGAATGATCAAAACCTATCATTGATCCCATCACATGTGCCTTTTGGGGCAACAGGGGCTAATTTCCCCAAGATTTCCCCTAAGTACCCTCAAGATAGGGGGGATGGGATCCTTGAACCGTGCATGTCTATGTTGCCTTACTCCACGCAAGCCTCTAGCGACTCACACGCTCACTGGGCTGCGATCTGGAACACCTTGCAGCTGATCCAGGGATCCCAGCTCGATGTTGAGTCTCCAGATGGTCAACAGTTGATTGCCACTAGCATCGACCGGGCTCTCTATCTGATGTCGCTGGTGGAGGGATCCCTGTCAACTGAACAGGCCCTGTCAACCTACTTCTGTAAATCTGCCTTAATCGACGAGTTGAGACAGGCCACCTGTCATGATCAGCTTCAGCTCTACTATCAGCCTATCTTTCAACTCCAGCCCAATCCCAGCCCAGCCAATCCAGTCCAGCAGGAGCAGATCATAGGGGTTGAGGCTCTGCTGCGGTGGGATCACCCCACCATTGGCTCGATTGGCCCCCGCGACTTTTTGCCGATGATAGAAGCCACCGACTATATTCATGAGCTGGGGGCATGGGTGTTGCGTCAAGCCTGTCTGCAGGTACATGAGTGGCATCAACAGGGCTGGGGATCCCTGCAGCTCAATGTCAATCTTTCGGTGCGGCAGCTAGAACAGACCCATGTGCTGGATCAGGTACTCACGATCCTGTCTGAAACAGGACTGCGGGCGGACTTTCTCACCCTAGAGCTAACTGACACTGAGATCCCCCACACCTGTCAAACCATTCAGCAACTTCTGGGACAACTGCGCCAGCAGGGGATCCGAGTCAGATTAGATGATGTGGGGGCCAATTCATTCGCTTTACAGGATCTCAGTGATCTGCCCCTGGATGGCTTCAAGGTTGATCGACTGCTGGTGTCCCAAAGGCATTGGCAGAGATTGACCAAGATGATGATGCAGGCTGAGCAACGAGGGTTGACAGTGGTGGTGGCTGGGATCGAAACCTTAGAGCAACTGGAACATCTGCGTGGCTTGGGCTGCACGTTGGGCCAGGGGTATCTATTGTCACCACCATTGCATTCCCGCGATATGGAACGCCTGTTGCAGACACAACTCTTGCAGATATGACTCTTGCAGATATGACTCTTTCAGATATGACTGTTACCAGGAACCGCTTCAACAAAGCTGTGCTGATCTCACCTGCATCTGCGAAGATCAGCAAGAGTCTCCTGTTTTGGCATCCTGAGGGACTCTTGTCATTGATCGAAGTCGGGATCCTTAGTATTGTTTCGGTTTCGCAAGGCCGGCATTAATGTCCCAGACTATACCCAAGCGTTCCCGACAGGTATCCCTTCGCTGGGTACTGATGGTGCCGTTGGTGGTACAGGTGGGAGCCCTCAGTTTGGGGATTGGGGTCTTGACCCATTGGCATGGCCGTCGCCTGATTGAACAAATGGCTAGCCAACTGGCTCAAGAATCGGCCCTAGGGGTACAGGAACATTTTCAAGCGTTTGCCAGCACCCCACAGTTTCTCTTGCAAACCCATGCTGAGGCATTGGCTTTGGGCCTGCTTGATCTAGACGATCCTGACCGCATCCGGCGCTATTTTTGGCAGCAATTGCAGTGGGCTGATTCGATTCAGACCCTCTATTACGGGGATGAAACGGGAGATTTTCTCTTGGTGCAACGCACCCCAGAGCCCCAATTACACCGCTTCAATCCTACTGACAATGTGCGTGAGATCTATCGCTTGCAGACCAATGGAGAAGTGGGCGAGCTGCTACAACGCAACCGATTTGACCCTCGACATCGGCCTTGGTATTCCCTCGCGCAGGAATCAGGTCAGCCGATCTGGACACCTATCTATGTTTTTGCGGCTAGGTCGGTGTTGGGCATTACCGCAGCAACCCCGTTTGTCACAGCCGATGGATCCCAGCAGGGGGTTTTGGGCATCGATCTGACCTTGGAGCAGCTGAGTCAGCAATTACAAGAATTTCGAGTTCATGATTGGGGCCAGCTTTTCATTGTGGAGCCGGATGGTTTGCTGGTGGCATCATCGGGATCGGATCCCCCGTTTTTGCGAACCCCTGGAGGCCAAGAGCGGATCTATTATCAAAACTCAGCGGATCCCTTGATTCGGGTGGCGGGAGATTTGATTTACCAAGAATGGGGGGGATTTGACCAAGGGAATCGACAGGGATCCCTGAGTTGGCAAGGGCAGCGGTATTTTATTCAAACCAGCTCTCTCCGGGATCCCTTTGGGTTGAACTGGGAACTGGTGGTGGTGGTACCCGAGAGCTATTTTCTCAACTCAATCTGGGCCAATCATGGACAGGCTTTTTTGATCACGGTCTTGGTCTTAGGCTTGGGCTGTCAAGGGGCTTGGTTGACCTACCGGCGGGTGGCTCGCCCCTTAGAACACCTGACTACGGTGGCCCATCAGTTGGTGGATGGTTCTTTAGCAGAGATGGATACGAGTGGCTCTGTGACTGAGATTGCCCAGTTAGTGGCGGCGGTCACGCAGGTCAATATCAATCTGAAAGAGACCTTTCGGCAGCAGCAGGTTGAATTGGACTTAGCGTTAGAGGCGGGCAAATTAAATCTGTGGAGTCGGGATCCCTATGAAGACGACCGGCCCCAGCAGTGGTCACTGCCAACCTACCGATCTTTGGGGATCAGCCCAGCAGAGTATCCAGACCCTACTCGACAAACCTTTCTTGCTTGCATCCATCCCGAAGATCGATGGATCGTGCAGGGCAATACACAGCGGTATGCCGCGTCTCTGCAACCACTGATGTATGAAATCAGGATCTTGACCCCCAATGGGGAGATCCGGTGGCTACGGGTATGGGGACAAGGGATCCGAGATGACCAGGGCCAGTTGATCAGGATTGTCGGGGGCAATCAAGATATTACCCACGAAAAGCAAGAGGAGGAGAAACGCTTAGAGGCGGATCAAGCACTCAAAATCAGTGAAGCGAAACTGAGAAGTTTGATCAATAGCTTACCTTTCCGAGTGTGGGCTAGAGATGAAGAGGGAAAAATTATTTTGCAGAATAAGATAGATGTCGAAACCTATGGTGACTGTCTTGGCACGACCATTGAAGATCTTGATATCGATCCAAATCTCAAAGATAGATGGCGAAATGCCTTGAAGCTAGTTGCTGATCAAGGCATGATCTCTCAGCAAGGCAGTCGCTCTATCAACGGGGAAGAGAGACACTTCTACCATATTGCAGCTCCTGTGATGGATGACTCTTTAAGGGTTGGAATTATTGGTGTTGACATTGATAACACAGAGCAGATCAAAACCCAAGAAGCTCTACAAGCTAGTGAAGCCAAATTTCGGGCTCTAGTCAATCATCTCCCTTTTCCTGTTTGGGCTAGAGACAGAGAAGGGTACCTGATCTTCCAAAACGATATAGACAAAGAGAAATGCGGTGATCTAGTCGGAACCTCCCTAGAGGATATACCCTTCTTACCATTCAATTTTCAAGATGATAAAGTCATTTTTTCCAGAGTTTTGGCGGGAGAAGTTTGCACCAAGGAGAGTAGAGAAAGCGAAGGTAGTCAACAGTATTTTTATCTCAATATCTTTGCGCCAGTACCCCTTGAAGAGGAGATTATTGGTGTCATTGGAATTTGTCTAGACATCACTGATATCAAACGATCAGAGTTGTATTCTAGCCAGTTGGCAGCAATCGTCAATTCTTCTGTGGATGCGATTTTTAGCACAGATTTAGAGGGTAAGATTTTAACCTGGAATCCTGGTGCTGAGAAGATCTACGGGCATACTGAAGAGCAGATGGTAGGAGACTCAGTGCAATCTAAGATTCCAGGTTTATTTGAGCTCTATCATTTAGGGAAATCGCCTAGTCTTGCTCAACATTACACTCGGACAAGTCAACCGATCGAAGTTTTTATTACGGCCTCCCCTTTGCGAGATATGATCGGTGAGGACTATGGCATCTCTTGGATAATTAGTGATATTAGTTATGAGAAAGAATTAAACCGGCTCCAAAACGAATTTATCTCGGTGGTCAGTCATGAATTACGGACGCCATTGACCTCAATTCATGGATCCCTGACAGCTCTCAATACAGGACGGTTAGGCACTCTGTCTCCAGCAGGACAAGAATTGCTCACTATTGCTGAGCAAAACACCACAAGATTGATTCGATTGATCAATGATATTCTTGACTTGGA
>JBHJNR010000215.1:0-12094 GCA_050330615.1 Cyanophyceae cyanobacterium | reverse complement strand
GATGCTCGGAGGGTCTACACCGATGTGGTCATAACAATCCAGAATCATCTTGAGGGGATCTGTCAGTATTTTGCTAATCGTGTGACCAGTGGGATTATGGAGGGAATCAACAACCGGATTAAGGTAATAAAGCGACAAGGGTACGGGTTTACCAACATTACTAACTTCAGAGCCCGATTATTAGCAGCTTTCTGGCCTTAGTAATCCTTGATCACCATAAGTCCGGGAGAGCCCAATTAACATGATCCAGAAAGCTTCTTTGATTAGACCAAAGTGGACATACCAAAATGGGCCAAGGAGAAAAGCACCCCATGAAAAGTTGATGCCCAAATTTCTACGCCTATCTTCGCCACTAAAACTTGCGTACCAGAAATAGGTATTCCCGATAGTAGTCTTTGGATTCTCTAAAGTTCCTCTGCTGATTGCATCTTCCATGATTTGAAATCGCTTTGCCATAACTTCGCTTAAACCTGGAAGCTGGGAGAATTCTGATTGTTGCATAGACTCCTTTCCTTTTCATAGTCTAACGGCTTGAACTTCAACGTTGACACAGTTCTCTAAGTCGCTCCCAGAGTGGTTAGGCTATCCACTGCAATCTCTGGTTGGGCAAACTATGTAGTTTTGAATGCCGAACTAAATCCAAGTTCAATACATATAGCCTTCTCGATTTCTCCCCAATAATTGTCTTCTAGAACACCTTGTTTGTTTTTAATCCTTCGAGTGTCAACAGCTCTCATTTGACTTAAGTTGATGTATCGATCTCCATCAAGTCCATTCTGGGAGGTTGGCGAAACATTGACAACAAATGGATATTTCTTTGTTCCAGGCAAAAGTGGAGCAACGATTGTAGTCGTCCCATTTTGATTGCCAATGTCGTTTTGCAATATCAAACAAGGACGCTCTTTATCGGTCTCACGGCCAATCACAGGCGTGAGATCTACCCACCAGATCTCTCCTCGTTTGTAGGTCAGCGTCCCATTAGGCATTTAATCCGTCTTCCGCTGTAACATCCCAAACAGAGATCTCTTCTTGAAATACTGGATCGTTAACCTGCTCTTTGTAAGCATCTTCCAGTTCCTTCATGAATATCCTTTTCTTCTCTTTCAAAAGAATATCGTTGATAAAACTGCTACGATTGCTTGCCAAAAAGTCTACAAACTCTAGAACTTCATCGTCCAATGTGATGCTGACTTTCTTACTCATTGCATATGCTGCCTGCGACAGTTGAGTAGGATTAGGCTGTCATACTAGTCCATCCTACGACCATTGTCTATATCTGTCCGTGAGTCTTTGGTATAAAGATTCCTAACGTCTTAACTTGCTCGCTATCAGGAAGCTGGAATCCTGATTGAAGAGCTATCGCAAGTTCTGGTGCAGTAACTTGTTATCTCTCTTCTGTCAGACGGGGAGAGAGCCTTGATTTCCTGTAGGCTGAAATGACGTAAATCCGTCAAAATCCTTGTAAGTGGCAAAAGAGGCATATTTTCAATGCCCAAGGATTTCTGTCCAGTTCTTATCTCCACTCTCGCTAACGTTGCCCTCAGCCGGTCACCTTGAGAAGACAGGCGAATACAGTACTAGTGTTCACCGCCGTTTGCCAGACGGAGCGAAGAGGCGGGCGGCCTTCAGGTACAACGGCCTTTATGCGGCATGTCTTGCAGCTATTTCGGACAACACAGCGATTTCAGTGACCACTCACCATTGACCACGCCGGCAACCACGGCCTGAGAGGGAAGTCTGGAACAACGATGACATGTGGTACATGCTCGCTTCTCATATGGAATGGTCGTAAAGTCCTCGCAGGGTCGCACCTTGTTCGCGCTGTCGCTCCGAACCCAGAGGTGACCCGTGCCCGCGTGGGAGTTAATGTTTGCGTATGCTTTGGCATTGTCGTTCGAGCCATGGTGAGGTGCGGTGATAAGTAATGCGCACGAAGGCACCACTGCAAGACAGTCGTTTAGTTCGGAGTCTGAACTGAAGAGAATCGGTGGGTTGTCGGTCGGCAAGCCAGCGAAGACTAACGCTTCGCGGTTGACCCTGGTTAGATTCAGCCAGCTGAGTGGAGATTTCGCCTGCGGCACTCTCAGAACCTCGGCCGAGTTGACTGGCTTAAGCCAACAGTGCCCTCCGCTGGGAGGCTGGCCATATTCGAACCACCGAAGTTCGGCACCCGAAACTAGAGCTGCATGTATAACCTTCCAGATGCGGGAGGCAGTCATTAGCGCATCGAACCAAAGAGGCGTTGGTGGGTAGGGAGAAATCCAGGGCCACGCAAAGTGCATGGCGGAATCAGTGACTCGCTCGAGGTCTGGGCCGTCGACTACCGCCAGCTCCAAATCACTGAGGTCAAGGCTCACGGATTCAGCACCTCTGGTCTCATCTGGCGCAACGCTCGACTCTGTTTAGGATTCATCGTCATAGCCAAGAAACCGGGAAGCCGAATCCTTGCATTCCTGGGAGAGGTGATATAGAACTTTCTCTGGATCCTCAACAAGGTCTTTGAGGCCTTCCCCCCAGCGGGCGGGAACCCAGACAGAACTTTTGGCTATTAAGGGATCCTGTAAGATGGCGACCAAGCCATCCGTGTGGTCGGCATCGGCGTGAGTACACACAACTACGTCTAGCGATGTGATGCTCCGAGTCCTCAGCTCGTGGGCTGCGCGGCACTTGTGCAGTCCGCCATCTACAAGAACGGTATGTTCATCACTTTGCCAAAGGAATGCGTCTCCAACACCAACTGGAAGAGCAGTAAACAGAGCTGAAGTCGGCATGGTGCTCCGGTAGCAGTGGCCTACAAAAGTGGTTAATCCGCATAACATAGGTCGGACACAGACAAAGTCCAGACATCTAGCGGTGTGGTGGGATCATACTGAATCCTTCTCTCTGTGACCACCCTGAAAGGAAATATCCGGCAATGGTTGAGAGTATTCTCCCTGGAGAGGCTTTTATCTGGAGAAACCAGCAAAGATCTCTAGGCTATTGAGCTCTATTGCAAAACTGGAATGTACCAGGTTTCGTCAGAAATTTCTCAAGAGCAGTTTGGGGTAGATAGGGATCCCTAAGATTGCCTATTCCCATAACATCGCCCCCTCGCAACCTTAGTTATCCCTACCGCCGGAATAACCGCATCGGCGACCAGCGGCGGAATAACCGATCCCAGAACCGGGGATCCAGATACCGAATTACCCAGGCATACCGCAGCCAAACCAAAATGCCGAGGCCGATCATGCCACCGCCAAACAAGATCAGCCACCTCCCCCCATGACTCCGCACCGTCTGCCCCGAACCCTCAATCCGATCGAGATCCAGCCAGGGAGTAGTACCGCGACGTAACCAGCCCTTCACCACCACAGGTTTGCCCAACAACGGCGTGATCCCCTTGAAGCCCCCAAACACATTGCCCAATGGCCCCAAAGGAGAGACAAAGCGAATAGGTAGAATCCCGGTATTATCCGACAGCCGCAACTCGGATCCCAACTGATAGCCCTCACGTCCCCGCCCAAACATCACCCCCTGCAACTGCACCCGCTGCAAACCCACCGGACTGGCGCTGGGATCCGACAGTAATTGGGCGATGTTGCTCCTCTCAGGAGTCAGATTGAGCCAGTTGGGTTTGACCTGGGTGATGCCCTTGACCAAAAGATGAGACGGGAAACTGAGGATCCCTTTGGCAATCATGCCCACCCCAAACCCGATGATGGCGCACCCCACAATCACCCCCGGTTGAGCAAAGCCCGAGCGCAAACTGTAGATGATCAGCCCCACCATCCAACCCAGCACCAACCCCACCACCTCGGCTCCATACAAAGCCAAATCCCAGCCAAAGCGACGCAGTAGACGTTTTCGATCCAACCCTTTGCCCTCGGCACCCAGACGGGATAGCTCAAAAGCCACCGGCAACCGCAACCGCTCCGCATAGGATCCCAGCGTCCGCAATCGGGATCCCAGCAAGGGATGGGAAGCATTCCACGCCATCAGCCGCGCCCAGGGGCTATGCAGATCCCACGCCAAAAGCTGCCGCAACTGCTCCGGCTGTGACTGTGCTAAATAGAGAGAACTGGCCACAGCCCCCCCACGGGGATCCCCGCTGCTCAAAAGCCGCAGTCCTTCCAACACATAGCTGGGTCGGCTGGCCTTACGGCTTTCCATCACTTGGCCATACCCCATCTTGATCAGGGCACGGATCAGCCCATTCGGGTTGCCAGTCGCCTGCACCGCAAAATGGTCAGCATGACCACACCCGATCCGAGCCAGAAAAAAGAAGGGATAGGATCCCAGGCCATACAGCAGATAAAACAGGGGGGCGATATGCCCAATCAGGTCACGGCGGCGATTTTTGCCCCGACCTTCCCCCATCAGACTCGTCCAGATATAGCCCAGATAAATGACTTGTAATGGAGCGGTCAGCAGCATCAGCACCAAACTATCTCGATGCAAAACCCGACCCCAAGCCTGCGCCACCACCACCGCGATCTCGTCATCCGCCAGGTAATTAAACACCCCCTGGCTCAAGACCAATCGCGCCCCATCAGGATGGGATCCATAACAGGCCGCCACGGGCTGCTCTTCTGGCAGGATCCCGATCTTGGGCACCTTGAGATTGGCTTGGGCACACACCCGCTGCAAGACCCTCGCCGACTCCGGGCTGCGGCGTTCCAGTTCTCCCAACGTGCTCCAACGCAGTCGATAAAACCGAGTTTGGATCCAATCTTGCAGCAGCGGAGCCAAAAAGAAGGCCGCTGCCGTGAAATTGAGCACCAAGCTGAGGGCAATCAGGTTGCGATCCAGTTGCGGAAGGCGACTGCGCCCCCACAACAGATAGCCAAACAGCACCACCAAGACCGCTGCCACGGATCCCCCAATCGGCCATAGCAGGGGCAGGATGCTGCTAGCCAAAGGAACTCGGGATCCCGGTTGGGCACGGTCGGTCACGGGTGGCTCTTCGGCCTGGTCTGTCTCTGGGCTGGAGCTGGGATCCAACTGGTCTGGAATCGACTGCTCAGAAGCTAGGGATCCCTCCTCTATTCGATTGGGATCCTCAGTCACTTGTGGGACAGCAACGTTGGGAGACAGCGACTCATCCTGTGACTTTGCTGGAGCAAAACGCTGGAAATAGGTCAGCTGTTTTTCAGCCCAGGTCTGGACTTCAGGATGCTCACTGGTCAACAACGGGAGATTGAGGCGCTTGGCTTTGTCCACGTCTCTGCTTTGCAGATAAGCCCGCACCAAAGCCATCTGGGCCTGCTGATAACTCAGGGATCCCGGATCAGCAGACTCGGCACAAAATTGTTCAAAAAGCTGAATGGCAAGGGGAAGCTGTCCCTGTTTAAAGGCATCGCGGGCGGCGGAAAAGATCCCCTGTGACATGGTCTGATTCCCAGTTCAAGGCCAACGGTACTATAGGCAACCAGTGCCCATATCTAGGATACCCCTGCCTTCCCTAGCCCGCTTCACGACTCAGCCGCCAAACAGTCCCTGCCAAAACCGTTGCAAAAAGTTGAGGTCGTTTTCCTCTTCTTCAAGGTCAGTGGCAGCAGTTCCACCAGGATCCTCTTCTGAGACGCTATCTTCCTCTGTGGCTTCCTGCTCATCGCTTGGAGTATCTGAGTCAGCATTAGGGGGACGATACTCTTGGGTGCTGTAGTCAGGAATAAAACTGCAACTGGAGAGCAGCATCGATCCCACAGGGATCCCTGGGGCAGCACTGGCAGCAGAGGATCCCAGGCCCATCCACAGCACCATCGTTAGCGCCAAGGCGAGCAGTTGCTTCAGAAAAAGGTTTGTCAAGGTTTCTCTCTCGTCAATTTCAATAGTGTTAATCAATCACCTGGACTGCGGAGATCTATCTTCTATTGAGCTTCTACTGGGCAGCTAAGACAAGGGGCTTAAGCCTCCTGTTTGGAAATACGATTCCGGAAACGAGGCAACAATGGGTACAAGACATTGGATCCTCGTTACCGCGACCGCACCTTCAATCAATCCAGATCCAAGACCAAACTGGGCAATAATCGCTTCAACGTCACCAATGTTTTATTCTGCCATTCCACCTGACGGGATCCCAAGATCCGCATTTGCAGAGTCTCCTGTTTGCGTTGCCGAATCATAAACTTAGAGAGCATATGGATGCCAGAACTGTTGAGCAACTTCAGACCTTTGACATCAATCGTTAAGCTACTGGTTGAGGCATCAGCGGCCTGCTCCAGTAGAAGGGTGATGGGGGCATAGGCATCTGGCCCCGCTAGCCGGATCACACCCGACAGATGAATGGTGCTAGTGCTGGGATCAAACCAAATATGGAAGTCTTCGGTTTGAATATCCATGGTCATTGGGTCACAATCCTGAGGCTGGGTGGGAGGTAACAGTGGGTTCCTGCCCCGAGTGTATCAGAGGGCGGCGGATGGTTCCGTCTCCCCTGGAGAAGGCTAACGCCATCTGTTGGATCCCTTAATAGCGAACTTTCAGGGTGACATTGGCTTGGATCATCTGCTCACCACCGATGACGGGCGTAGGGGCTGATTCGCGGGACGAGGCGCTGTAGGAGTCCGCCATCATCATTGACACCGGGGCAGGAGCCTGATTGGATCCATGAATGTCGATACTGGCGATCCCCGATTGAGTCAGATTGAGAGCGGCCAAAGCAACCCCCGACTGGTCTTGGGCATCGGCAATCGCCAGACGAATCGCCTCTTCGCGGGCCGCTTGGATCACATCATCGGCGGCTTTGAAGCTGACCGACTGAATCTGGGTTGCGCCTGCCTCAATTGCCCCATCCAAGACCGCTCCCGCTTGGTCAATGGGCACCTCGAACTGGACGGCATTTTGCCCCTCCACCCCTACTTGTTCCGTCACGCCATCTCGATAGGTGTAGCGGGGGTTGAGACTGATGCCCGTGGTCTGCAATTTCTGCACATCCTCTTGGCGTAGTTGCTCTACCAGGCTGTTGGTGCGCTTCGCCACTTCTTCCTGGACGGCAGCGGCAGACTCTCCTTCCAGCCAAACCGCCAGTCGCACCACCGCAATCGAGGTCTCCACCGTCACCAATCCTTGGCCCGAGACCGTCAGCAGGTTAGCTTGTGACATAACATCAGACTCCTGAGCTTGAACGGGAGCGGTTAGTGGCATCCCCAAGGGGGTAGCCAACCCCATGACGGCAATCCCCAGGATCGCGGCCAGCCCACCCAGGATCCCACTCCTGAGGCCATGATGGGGATGATGAGAGGTGTGATTGAATGGTGTCAACATGGCAGCTTCTGCTCAATCTGAATAGTCTCAGCTTAGCCAGACCCACCTCTCCATGGGGGGCTATATCCAAAACAGTAACGCTGTCATTGCCACCGCCTGACCTGCCAAGGGATCCCGGCTTGAGCTAGTCTGAATGTAACGAAACATTACGAACTCAGCAGGTAGATAGAGCATGAGCGACCTAGAGACAGAAACCACTGCTTCAGAAAGTCATTCTGGAAAGCCTGAAAAGGGAGGTCTGTCCTCTCCTTATCTGGCCAAGCCAGAGGATAGCTATACCAAGCTCGCCATGAAAAATATGGTGCGTCGGGGTGGAACATCCCTGTTCCATTTTGCTCTCACCACCCTTGGGATCCTTGGGCTTTTGGTGGGCCTGTCAGTAGTCTTTCACTAAGGGGGCCTTTCCTTAGGGTCATTAATTTTCTCAGGGCTGATGGCCCTCATTGCCGGGTTGCATTGTTGTCCTTATCTGATGTTTTATGCTCTCTAATCCTGACACCATCGCTTCCCCTCATCTCTCCTCCCCACGAGGGGCTGTCGGGATCCAGGATGTCAGTTTTACCTATCGCACCGGCACCGAAATCGAGCGGGCCACCTGTGTTTTGGAGCAGATCTCCTGTGGGATCCAGGTGGGGGAGCGGGTGGCGTTGGTGGGTCACAATGGCTGTGGCAAAACCACCTTGTTTCAATTGATTTGTGGAGTATTGCGGCCCGATGCTGGCCAGATCACGCTGTTCGATCGGCCAGTGAGGCCGGGACAGTTTTACCCGGAGGTAGGATTCCTATTTCAGGATCCCGATGACCAACTGTTTTCCGCCTCTGTGGTGGAAGATATCGCCTTTGGCCCCACCCAGATGGGATTGGATCCAACGGAGATTGACCAGCGGGTGCAGCAGGCGTTGGCTGTCACAGGGATCCAGTCCCTGGCTCAGCGTCCCCCCCATCACCTATCCGGCGGCGAAAAACAGATGGTGGCGATGGCGGGACTCTTGGCGATGCGGCCTCAGCTGTTGTTGTGTGATGAACCGACCGCCAGTTTGGATTTGCGGGCCAGACGACGGCTGATTACGTTTTTGTCTCAAACCGATCAAACCCTCTTGATCGCCTCCCATGATTTGGAGTTTGTTTTAGAAGTGTGTGACCGAGTGGTGTTGTTGCATCAAGGTCGGATCGTAGCGGATGGCAGTTGTGCAGCGATCTTAGGCAACGACTCTCTCATGCAGCGGTACAGCCTGGAAAAGCCCTATTCTTTGGCTAATCGAGCGTGATAAGATTTGCGAGGTTTTAGGTAGTAAAATATGCATTCCGCAATGGGCAGACCCAGACCCGTATCGGCGTCCCAAAACCAGTACAGTGGTCAGACCCGGATCCCTGTCGGTGTGATTGGGGTGGGGAATATGGGCCAGCACCACACCCGTGTCTTCAGTCGCATGAAGGATGTTGAGGTGGTGGGGGTAGCGGATATTAATGTGGAGCGCGGACTTGATGTAGCCAGCCGTTTCCGTGTGCATTTTTACGAAGATTTCCATGAGATGTTGACCCAGGTGGCAGCGGTGGCCGTGGCGGTGCCCACGGTGCTGCACCATGAGGTGGGGCTAGCCTGTCTGGCGGCTGGGGTGCATGTTTTGTTAGAAAAGCCGATTGCCGCCAACATCAGTGAGGCGGAATCCTTGGTCAACAAAGCTGCCGACTGTGGCTGTATTTTACAGGTGGGGCACATCGAGCGGTTTAGCCCCGCCTTTCAGGTGTTGGGGCAGGTATTGACTGGCGAGAGTCCGATTGCGTTTGAAGCTCATCGCCTCAGTCCCTATTCCAATCGGGCCACGGATGTGTCGGTGGTGTTTGATCTGATGATCCACGACATCGATCTGTTGTTGGAGCTGATTCCCTCTCCGGTGATCAAAGTCAGTGCCAGTGGCAATCGAGCTAGTCAGCTCGGCAATCTGGATCATGTCACCGCCACCTTGACCTTTGCCAATGGCATCATCGCCACCTTGACCGCCAGCAAGGTCACCCATCGCAAGCTGCGCTGCATCGCTGTCCACTGCAAGGATGCCCTGGTGGAGGCGGATTTCTTGGACAATGCCATCTCCATCTACCGGCAGGGATCCTCCCCGATTCCCAGCGACTTTGGCCAAGCCCACTATCAGCGAGAGTGCCTGATCGAAGAGGTTCATACCGACAATATCGACAAGCTCAGCGCCGAATTGCAGCACTTCATCAACTGTGTCCGGGGGGGCAGCCAGCCCTCGGTCGGAGGAGAGCAAGCCCTCAAAGCCCTGCGCATTGCTGCTGAGGTGGAACGGATCGCCCTGGATGGCTGCGCCTGGAACCAATCGTCTGTGGTGCAGATGGCCAATCATGAGCGGCATAGCTAGGGTGTCTGGGCTTTGGGTGGTGGGCTTTGGCCCTAGCCCAGTAGGCCAGACATAAGAATGTTTAAAATTCGCTTACCATAAGACTTACAACGGGATCCCTGAGGATCCTGGCATCCAATGCACCCCCGTTTTATCGCTATTTCAGGCCAGCCGTGGACTACAAGAGCACCCTCAATCTGCCCCAGACCGACTTTCCCATGAAGGCGGATGCCGCTAAACGGGAACCGACAATTCAGTCTTACTGGCAGCAGCATCAGATTTACCAAACTCTGGCCCAGACCAATGCCGGGGATCCCTTTGTGCTGCATGATGGGCCGCCCTATGCCAATGGCGATATCCACATGGGCACCACCCTGAATAAGATCCTCAAGGACATCGTCAACAAATATCAGATTCTGCGGGGTCACAAGGTGCGCTATGTGCCGGGGTGGGACTGCCACGGCCTGCCCATCGAGCTGAAGGTGTTGCAGAGCATGGATCCCGAGCAGCGGGCCAATCTCACCCCCCTGAAGCTGCGTTACAAAGCCCGCGATTTTGCCCACAAGGCCATCGAACGGCAAAAGGCCAGCTTCAAACGCTTGGGTATCTGGGGGGATTGGGAGCAACCCTATCTGACTCTGCAACCCGAGTATGAAGCAGCCCAGATCGAGGTGTTTGGCCAGATGGCCCTCAAGGGCTACATCTATCGCGGCCTCAAGCCCGTCCATTGGAGTCCCAGTTCTCAGACGGCTTTGGCAGAGGCGGAGCTGGAATATCCGGAAGGCCACACCTCCCGCAGCATCTATGTCAAGTTCCCGATCAAGTCTTTGGCCCCCGCAGCCCAGGCGCTCTTGGCCAGCTATGGGACAGATCTGAGCATCGCCATCTGGACGACTACCCCTTGGACGATCCCGGCCAACTTGGCCCTCTGTTTCAACCCCAAGCTCACCTATGCGGTGGTGACCTCAGACCAATGGGGATCCCTGATCATCGCGGTGGATCTGCGGGAGCGGCTGGAGCAAATCTTAGGAACCACCCTGACAGTGGCCACCACCTTCCCCGGCCAAGTGATGGAGGGATCCCTGGGTCAGCATCCCCTCTATGGGCGTGATAGCCTCTGCGTCATGGGGGACTATGTCACCACCGAATCGGGCACTGGCATCGTCCACACTGCCCCCGGACATGGGGAGGACGACTTCAAAACGGGACAAAAATATGGGATCCCCATCCTCAGTCCGGTCGATGATCAGGGCAACTTTACCGATGAGGCGGGATCTGAGTTTGTCGGCCTCAATGTCTTGAGCCAAGAGGCAGGCAAAAGTGGCAATGAGGCGGTGATCCAAGCCCTGCAAAAAGTGGGATCCCTGCTCAAAGAAGAACGCTATCAACACAAATACCCCTACGACTGGCGCACCAAAGAACCCACCATTTTTCGGGCCACAGAGCAGTGGTTCGCCTCAGTGGCAGGATTTCGGGATGCGGCCTTGGCGGCGATCAAACAGGTGAAATGGATCCCGGCGGTGGGAGAAAATCGCATTACGCCGATGGTGGCGGATCGCTCCGATTGGTGCATCTCGCGGCAGCGGGTTTGGGGGGTGCCAATTCCCGTCTTTTATGACACCGAAACCGGGGATCCCTTGCTGACAGAGGAAACGATCCAGCATGTGCGGGAGATCTTTTTGGCGGAGGGATCCGATGCCTGGTGGAAACGCCCGGTGGAAGAACTCTTGCCCGCTGCCTATCGCAATGATGGCAAGACCTACCGTAAGGGCATGGACACGATGGATGTCTGGTTTGACTCCGGCTCCTCCTGGGCAGCAGTGGCCAAGGGGCGAGGGCTGGGCTATCCGGTGGATCTCTATCTAGAGGGATCCGATCAGCATCGCGGCTGGTTCCAATCGAGCTTGCTGACCTCTGTGGCCACCCACGGTCATGCCCCCTACAAATCGGTGTTAACCCACGGGTTTGTGCTGGATGAAAAAGGTCTCAAAATGAGCAAATCTCTGGGCAATGTCATCGATCCCATGAGTTTGGTCAATGGGGGCAAAGACCAGAAAAAAGAGCCCGCCTATGGGGCCGATGTGGTGCGGTTGTGGGTGTCCAGTGTGGACTACTCTGGCGATGTGCCGCTGGGCAATACCATTCTGGGCCAGATGGCTGATGTCTATCGCAAGATTCGCAATACCGCTCGCTTTTTGTTGAGCAATTTGTTTGATTTTGATCCGGCACAGGATGCAGTTCCCTATAGCGAGCTGCCCGAGCTGGATCGGTATATGTTGCATCGGGCGGATGAGATCAATCAAGAGATCACCAGCGCCTACGAGGTCTATCAATTCTTCCGGGTCTTTCAGGCGGTTCAGAATTTTTGTGCGGTGGATCTCTCCAACTTCTATTTGGATATCTGCAAAGATCGTCTCTATATTAGCCATGCCACTTCCCCCCGGCGGCGACAAGCCCAGACGGTGATGGCTTTGATGTTGGAAAACCTGGCTCGG
>JBHJNR010000214.1:0-9705 GCA_050330615.1 Cyanophyceae cyanobacterium | reverse complement strand
GTTGTTGGGGGCCGAAAACAGACCCATCCCCAACCCCTGTAACAACAAGGGCAGCGTCACCTGCCAGGTTTGGGGCATCGCGGGCAAGATGGCCAAGCCGAACTGACCTAAGGCCAACGCCAGGGATCCCAGACGAGCTAGCAAAACTGTGCCATAGCGATCTGCCAACCAGCCTCCAACCGGCGCACACGCTGCCAAAATCAACGAATAGCCGGTTAATAGTAGGCCAATCTGACCGGGGGGCATGGCCAACCGCTGATCGAGAAAATAGGGCACCATCAGCAACGTAAAGTAGGCCACCATAAAGGCCATAAAGCCGGTCAGAGCCGCCAAACTCAAGACGGGATCCCGAAATAGCTTCACATCCAATAGGGGCTGTGGCGAGGCGAGTTGTCGCCGGATAAACCATCCCCCCAAGCTCAAACCGGCCCCAAAGATGATGGCCACCCGCCAATCTAGACCCCACTCAGGCGCTTGAGACAGGCCCAAGATCAAGAAAAAGGCACTGAGGGCAAAAGTAATGGCCCCGGCTGGATCAACCCGCTGCCCTGCCCGGACTACCTCCTGGCGCGAGATCTTCCACATAAAGATATAGGCCAGCACCGCCCCCAACAAGCCCAAGGGCAAATTAACAAAGAAGAGCCAGCGCCAGCTAGCCACCTGCAAGATCAGACCGCCAATGGCTGGGCCGCAGAGGGTGCCGACCGCAGCAGCAGTGGAGAGCAGCCCAATCGCTTTTCCCCGCTTATTCTTGGGATAGACGGTGCTGAGGATGGCAATATTGTTGGCCACCAGCATGGTGCTGCCGATCGCCTGGAGAAGCCGAAATCCAATCGCCATCGGCAGGGTGTTAGACAGGCCCACCATCGCCGATCCGGCCACAAAAATGAAAAAACCAAGGTTATAGACCCGTGTGGGGCCGTAGACATCCGACAGTCGACCCACTGTGGGTAACAACCCCGCCACCGTGATCAAAAAGCCCGACACCATCCACTTGGCGGTGGCCAGATCGGCATCCAAAACTCTCGCCAGAGTGGGCAGGGCAGTGTTGACGATGCCAGCCGAGGAGGTGGACATGAAGGTGCCCACACAAATGGCCACCAAAACCCAGGTCGGATTATAAGCGGGCTGCTGTTCTGAGCTAGCAAGATCCACTGGGATCCCTGGATCGGCCTGTTGATCTTCAATAAGCTGCTGTTTGACCACCGCTTCTCTATCCTCTTGTGCTGCAAATCTTGGATGGGTCTGCTGACCTCTCTCCCACAATTGGGCTGATTTCACCCAGGGGATTTCACAAAAAGGAGCCAGGTGGGAAGGGACAACTCGCCGCTGTCGGGAACCCGCTCCTGGCCCTGAGTTAGGCCGTAGCCTCACACACATCTCTAGACAACAAAAGCACTAAAGTCCTCAAACGAGTTCAGGCACCCGCGTCCAAGCATTGATCACCTCTTCTGCGGTGGCCACCACCCCAAAATGGCGGTTGATATTGGCCAATGTGGCCTCATGGGCCTCAGCATGGCTGGTGGCGGTGCAGTCGGACAAAAAGACAATGTGGTAGTCCAACATAAAGCCGTCGCGGGCGGTGGATTCCACACAGACATTGGTGGCCACGCCGGTCATGATCAGGGTTTCCACCTTGAGGGCACGCAACACCTGATCGAGACGGGTGCCGATGAAGGCGCTATAGCGGTGCTTGTTGACGATGGTGTCCTGCGGCTGAGGGGTGACCCCAAAGAACTCGATCCCAAAGCTGCCGGGACGACAGATGCTGGCGGAGTGGTTGCTACGCTCTAACCAAGCAGCTGAGTCGGTGGCTTCGGTGTGAATGGTTTGGATAAAGATGATCGGGGTGCCAGCTGCGTGAGCGGCATCGATCAGGCCATTCAGGGTGGGCACAATGGCTTCGGAGGCTTCGGTACTATAGCCTCGCTGAGCCAGGGATCCCTGGGGATGGCAGTAGTCGTTCTGCATATCCACCACAATCAGGGCGGTTTTGCTGGGGGCGACCTTTTCAGGTAATGGCATTCTGGGCATTAGAGAATCTCCATAAACAAACGGACAGGCGAAATAGGAGGTGGTTGGCTCAGGGGGGCAAGGGATCCCAGCCCTGAGCACAAAGCTGCCTGAGTGAGCTGATCTAAGACGCCTCGACAAACTGCATATCCACCAAAGCATCGTAGGAATAGGATCCCTCGTAGATTCCTGAGGCAATGGGGATTTCCATCGCGTTGGTCAAAGCTTGCTCACTGACGGTGCCATCAGGAGTCCACAGCTCGTCGGCAAAGGCTCGATCGACGGCTGCCACCACCAAGGGTTCGTCGATGCTGGGGAATTCCGCCTTAGCGATCTCTAGGGCCGCGTCTGGGTCACTATTGATGTACTCGATGCCTTTGATCAGAGCGGTAACGAAAGCTTGGGCCGTCTCGGGATCCTCAGTGTAGGTAGTCTCCTTGACGTTGATGGTGGAGTAGGCATAGTCGCCCAATTCCACTGGGAAGCTATAGAATGGCTCTTCCCATAGCCCCTGTTGCACGCCTTGGGTGATCTGAGGCTCGCTGGTGTAGGAGAGATCGCCTTGCTGCGAGAACTGAGCCAGGACAGTGCCGCTATCAGCTAGCTCCACCATCTCCACATCCGTGTCGGGATCCAGACCCAACGACTTGACGAAATAGCGAGCCAACAGATTGGGGGTGCCGCCAAATCGTCCGCCCACGATCACTTTGCCCCGGACAAAATCCGCCATTTCATCAGGATTCTCGGGGATCTCTAGACCGGGCTTGGCCACCATATAGACGTTGGCTTTGTTGACCACATTGACGATGGTTTTCATGTTTTGCCCGCGCTGATTGGCAAAGGCAGCACTCTCGGGGCCACCGATGAAACCCCAGGCATCATTGCTGATCACGGTGGTAACATGGCCACCACCCGACGCGGTCAAAATATCCACATCCAAGCCCGCCTCCTCAAAATAGCCTTCCCGCAAAGCCGCATAGAGGGGCAGATAACCCAAGTTATGAACGGGTTCAGAGATGGTCAGACTCTTGAGGGTTTGGGCCTGGAGGGGCAGATGGAGCGAGGCCACCAACATAAGGCAGGCTGAAAAGGCGGTCACCAGCAGTGACCCAAGGGAACGACGACGCATAGATATCTATCTCCTGTGAGTTGAAAATTGTGAACAATGAGAGCGGGTAAGGGAAGAGACCTCGGGATCCCGAGGTAGAGAAGGGATCCAATCACCCAAGATGATGTGGCCTGATGAGCAAGTCACCCGTCAGACTTAGCGAGAGGAGGTGGAGGCTCCTAAGCCAGCCTGGAGACGAGATTCCAAGAGGGCCACCAGCCAATACATCAACATGGCCATGACGCAGAGGGTGAACACCGCCACCCAGATCGACTCCATATCAAACAACATGGAGGCATTGACGATCATGTGGCCTAGCCCTTTTCGAGAGGAGATGTATTCCCCCACAATCGCCCCCGTCAGAGCCAAGCCGATGTTGATCCGCAGCGAGGAGAAGATCCAAGGCATACTCCAGGGCACCACCACCTTGGAGAACACCTGCCAGCGGTTGGCCCCCAAGGAATAGAGCATCTTTTGCAGATCTTGATCCACACTTTTGACCCCACCATAGGCAGCAATGGCGGTGACAGTGATGGTCAGCATGATGGCGATTGCCACCTTGGAGAGCAGGCCAATGCCCAAAGCCAAGATCAACAGGGGAGCCAGGGCAATCTTGGGCAGGGCTTGTAGAGTCACCAAGTAGGGCTCCACCACCTTGGCGTAGGCGTGTGACCACCAAAAAGAGAGGCCAATGGCTCCCCCCAGTAAGGTGCCAAACACAAAGCCCATGATGGTGGCTTGGGACGTGAAGAGGACATCGTCAATCAGCTTGCCATTTGCCAAAAAGCCCCAAGTGCGGATCGCAATGGTGGACGGCTTAGACCAGAAAAAGGGATCCAGGATCCCGATTCGGGCCAACACCTCCCAACTGCCAATCAAGAACACCACCAGAGCAAGTTGTATGGCTTGAATGGCAGCAGGGGCCATCATCGTGACATCAGAAATGGCACGAGGCCGTGGGGACGATTTGATCTGTTTGGTGGGCATGGGGGCGGGAAAGGCTGCTTCTTTCATAGTTGTCTCGTAGGCGGGGCTGTCTCGTGAGCGGGTAGTCGGTATTGTCAGCCAGTCTTCAGGGATGCACAACAGGTATTTAAATGAACTGCAAACCAGAGGTAGGCAGAACTCCCGTTGCTGGGATAGTTGGCTGACTCGTCAAAAGGTGCTGATAGCTGGATTGGAATCTTAGGCTATGGCCATGGCAGCAGGGGATTCCTCAGAGTCGAGAGATTCTTCCGCCAACAGATCGAGTAGATAGCCTTTGAGCCGGACGAACTCCCGATCGGCAAAGACATGACGGTCGCGGGGACGGGGCAAGGCAACATCCAGAACCGTCTTGACCCGGCCAGGGCGGGCAGACATCACCACGATGTGATCGGACAAGAAGATTGCCTCATCAATGTCGTGGGTGACGAACAGGATAGTTTTGTTCATCTCTTGCCAAACCCGCAGCAACCAAGCCTGCATGGTGACCCGAGTCTGGGCATCCAACGCCCCAAACGGTTCATCCAATAGCACCACATCTCGGTCATAAAGCAAGGTGCGAATCAAAGCCGCCCGTTGCTTCATCCCGCCCGATAGCTGGGCCGGACGAGAGTGGGCAAAATCCCCCAATCCATAGCGGCGCATCAGATCCATTGCCTTAGGGATGGACTCCGACTTGGGGATCCCTCGCACTTCCATGCCCAGGATGACGTTGCCCAAGATTGACCGCCAAGGCAAAAGCAGATCTTTTTGCAGCATGTAGCTGACAATGCCAGCTTGAGCCGTGACATCCTCACCATCAATCAAGATGGCCCCGCTGCTGGGGGAAGTCAGACCCGCGATCAGATTAAACAGCGTGGATTTGCCACAACCACTCGGGCCAATGACGCTGGTAAAACGACCTTGTGGGAACTCCAAGCTGGTGGGGGCAAGTGCCTGCACCACATTGCCACCCGATACCGCAAAGGTCTTGGATAGATCCCGAATCTCTAACATGGATATCTCCGACTTAATCTTAGGGTTAGTTGTACCCGGAGCAACTCCGAAATAAAGTAAAGCTGGATACAAAAAATCAAGTTTGCCAGCCTGCATGACTCATTGGTCATCTCTTTAAGCACTGATCAAGCCCTTAAAAACAGGCCCAAACCGATGTCAGCCCCACTGAGATCCAGAGTCTTAGATCCAGGAACGGACGCCCATAAACCGCTCTCCGCAAGGATTTCACACGAAAAAGATGAGATGTTGCCATAATTTTGTATCTTCAAACACAAAACCCTAGTTGTTTGTTGATATCTTGGCAAACAGCGTTAGTTTTGGTCAGGGTCACCAAAGTATGACTTTTTGGTCATCTTGATTGTCTTCGTGTTTTCGGCTGCCATTGTTGAAATATATTGATGCTCGTCTTTGAACAAGCGTATCCCAGAATCTGCTCCCATCCCTCTAGCTCCTTATCTGTAGGCTCCTGTCGATGAAACCCAAGATCGCCATTTTTTCTGGCCCCACAGCCACCATCCACAACAGTGAGCCCTTGGTCACCAGTAACAAGGCCCGAGCCCGCTATGGGTTGCCCCTGCTGAAGGATGCTGATGGGGATCCCTTACGTTTTGATGTCTTGCGACCGCAGCGGTTGGCAGCTCCGGTCACGGTCTACATTGAGCAGTTCAGCGCCCATCCGCTAGAACGAGATGCCAGTGAGCTGTATGGCCCCCCCGATGGTTACTTGGATCCCACGGGAGTGTTTCACCCTGAGGCTCAATCCCCTAGCGACAAGCCAGTCTATGAGGTGACATTACAACCAGAGGATGGCTTGTATCCACTTCCCTATATGGCTCGGCAGGCCGATGGCTCCGCTTGGGAGGATGATTGTGCCTATCCCCAGGCTCCCGCAGAGCACAGCCGCCAACCGTTTTACCCCGATGCCTCCCGCATTGTGGAGGAGATTGATCGTCTAGGCTATGCCCATGCTGGAGTGGGTAGCCTGCTCTCGTCACAGGCTCGGTTTGCCTTTTATCGGGCGGCTCCTCCTGGCGGATACAAAAAAGGGTTGCTAGCAGCAGAGCGCACCGATGTGGGCACTGGCGATATTCCCCCAGAGCAGTTGGGTCATGACTTTTTCCCCTATCGGCCCCAACATCTCTCCCAAGAGCCTTCCCTTGCCACCCTGGCCCAACTCACCAACGTGGTGGCCGAAGCGATGGCGGATCCAGAGTGCGCCGGTGGGATCTGGTTAGAGGGATCCCCATCTACCGAGGAGACCACCTACTGGCTGAATCTGTTGATCGACACCACCGTACCGATCATCGGCAATGCCTCTCAGCGACCTCATGGGGCGGTTAGCAACGACGGCGACCGCAACATCATCGACTCGGTCAGCTACATTCTTTCCAAGATTTGGGCGGATGAATCGGGCAAAGACAAGGTAGGCGGCATCATGCTGCAAGAGGAGCAGATCTTCTCAGCCCGCGATGTGCAAAAAGGAGATGCCCGTCCCGGCGGTTATGTGGCCACGGGTGGACATGGCGGCATTATCGGCACCATCGGCGATCCGGATCCCGCTACCCTGACCTATATTCCCAATAAGCTCCACACCCACACCTCGCTGGTCAACCTCAGCCATATCCCCACAGCGGTGGTAGGCACCAAAAAAGACCTGGATGGCAGTTTGGTGCAAGGGCCCTTCTCTGTCAAAGATGCGGCGGGCAAGGTATTGGGCCAAGCGATTCCCAAGGTGACCATGGCCAAATATGGTCGCTACCAACTGGATAGCACCGCCGATGAGGTGGAGACTGAGGTGGAGCTGTTGGCCCGGATCGAGAAAAATCTCCAAGATTTCCCTCTGGCTGGGTTTGTGATTGAGGGCAAGTCCCCCTATGGTCGCGGCAACGAGACGATGGAAGCTGCCCTATTGCAGGCCAGTTATTGTGGAATGCCTGTGGTCAAAGTGGGTCGTGGCAATGCCGATGGATTTGCCATTCCAGGCAGCTGGTGGATTGGGGGCAGCAACTTGACCGCCACCAAAGCCCGCTTGTTGTTGATGGCCTGCCTGATGCGGTTTGGTAGCCTGCCAGTGGCGAAGGATCCCAGTGCTCCTACCGCTGAGGAAAAAGCCGCCTTGAAAGAGAAAGTGGCTTTGTATCAGGAGGTGTTTGAGTCTCACTAAGATCTCAGTCACCTGATGACAGGCCCTAGCTACTGTGGTACTTCACCTCCCCCATTGGGGAGGAATACAGTTCCCCGACCCTCAATCAGGATCCCTGCTGAGCCTTGGAAATGGGATACAACCCCCGTCCTTCTAGGACGGCTTTTCTTCTTGTAGCCCATCAATCCAGTCCTCTATCATCTGCGTCATGGTTTTCCGCTTGGACGCTGCAACACGACGCAGTTTCTCCAGCCTGCCTCTGATTATGGGTAGTAATTGGCTATCCAGTAATCCTAGAATACTAGCATGAAAGCACGTTTCAACTGAAGATTGTGGTCACGCAGGGCAAACAAGATCCGAGGCGGGCATGGCTGGCAGAGGTCAGCAGTGTGGTTCTGAACGAGTCGGTCTTAGACTTGGGAGTGGCGTTCAAGACCTTCTTTGCCAGCATCAGCGGTCAGAGGAAAGGGAAGAAGGTGAATCCCCCACGGTTCAAGAAGAGGCGGGGGAGACAATCTATCCGGCTGACCCGTGCTGGATTTTCCATCAGGGGCGGCAAGGTCTATATCGCCAAGGTGGGCAGGATCCCTGTCGTCTGGAGCCGCCCGCGGTCTACAGCCTCACCTGGGATCCAGCCCCAGTGCAGATCAGTAGCCCAGAGCTGGGATCCCTGTGGCATGGCCAGTGTCGCCACCGTGGTTGGGGTTGGATCCCAGGCGTAGAGATTCCAAGCGGGGGATCCCTGGCGATAGGCCACCAGCCCAGGCGGGATCCATTCCACTTGAGAGAGATGTCGGATCCCCAACCCATCTGCTTTGAGGCAGGCTTCTTTGGCTGTCCAGATCCGAAGAAAGACCCGCAACCGCTGCGGCTCTGGCACCTGTTGCCAGTGGGCATACTCCGCTGGAGTAAAACGCCGCCGCGCCACCCGCTCCATCTGGGCATGGGGCCGCACCTGCTCCACATCCACCCCGAGGGGATCCCCGTATCCAAAGGCCATTACTACCAGGGATCCCGAGTGGGCCAGATTAAAAGTCAAGGGACAGCAACCCTTGTGCTCCAGAGAGGGTTTGCCCTGGGCTCCATAAGCCAGAACGATCTGAGTGGGATCCTGCCCCAGGTACTGTCCCAACAAGGTGCGGAGCAGTCCCCGACCTGTAATAAATCGCTGTTGCGCCTCCGGCACCCGCATCTGCTCAGCCCGCGCCTGTTCATCCGACGAGAGCAAGGGATCCCAGTGGCCTGGGGTAAACGAATCGAGATCTGCCCCCCAAAGATGTAGCTCAGAAGGAGTGAGGGGGGAGATCTGTCCAGAAAAAGTGAGCCCAGAGCATAAAGCGGGTACTGGCCCCAACTGCTCTACCTCAGAGCGCCTCATCCGTCACCCGAAACTGCATCTGGCTCTGTCCGGTGGCAGAGAAGGTGTCATTGGCCATATCCAGGGTGATCAACTGCGACTGAATCCGGTTGGCCCCGCGACAGGTGATATCCAGCGCATCCCGCCCCGGCAATCCCTCAATGGTGCTGATGGCAATAGCTGCTGCATCCTCAGCCCGGTCGCATAGCAGCACGGGGGTGCCATCTGCGATCAACTCAAAGGTTTGGGATCCATCGTAAAAGACTGCTCGATCCCCTTCTGCGGCCCGATTTTCCTGCACGATCACCACATTGTCATAAAAACGGGCATCGCTGGTGGCCTGATCGATCTCGACTCGATCGGCAAAAATCAAAGTGGGGCGGGAGACATCCGCCTGCGCTTCTGGGCTTTCCAGTCGTCGAGCCAGCCAATCCCCATCGATCTGCTGGATCTCCACATCGCCGCTCAATTCCACCAATGCTGGGGTGATGCGGGCCTGGGTTGCGGTCGCCTGTCGGCCCCGCTGAACAAATTCCACATTGTCCCTAAATTCTGAAGTTTCGGTGCGGGAGTTGTAAATCAGGCGAGCCGCCTTGACCTCGGTTTCCGACTGGCGGATCTCACTACTAAAGCCCCCCCCTGCTGATTCACCCCCCCCTGTAGCCATTTGGGTATAGATCACATCCTCTTCAAACAAGAAGATCTTGTCTCGGTGGTTACCCTCTAACCGCGCCGAGCGCAGCACCCGCTCCGGTTCTCGCAGAGTGACACCGCCGGTCATGATGCTTTGGGCCTCAACCCGGCGATAGCTGCCTTGGGGAGCCTCAATGGTGGTCTGACCCTGCCGTAGCTCCAAGTTGCCCTCGCCGCGAGCGATCTGGGTGGTGCGGTCATAGTCCAGTTGGTCGGCGACAATGGTGACCTCCTCCTCCGTTTCGGTAGGTTGCGATTGGGCTAGCGACAGATCTGCCAAGACCTCCTCTCGTGGCCCACCAGTGTTGGTCTCCTGAAGCATGACGCCCCCCCGTAGGCTGCTCTGGGCATCGCGGCGATTGTAAGTCCCCTCTGGAGCTTGGATCCGCACCCCCCGCTCCCGAATCACCA
>JBHJNR010000213.1:0-5919 GCA_050330615.1 Cyanophyceae cyanobacterium | reverse complement strand
AACGGACGTGGAGGAACGCATAAGTCTGGCTTGCCAGCAGCATCCGGTGAAGCGTCAACCTGTCGGGACGGCCAGCAATTGCAACTGCTATTGTTTGCCTAAACCGAATCCTCGGCCTTTAAGGCCGAGGAGGATGTCAAGGAGCGAAGAGAACTGTGGCAACAATCAAGGCAATGCCCAACACAACGGGGATCCAAAGACCCGGCACAGAGAGGGATCCCCTCGTTTTATTGGTGGACGGGCACTCGCTGGCCTACCGCGCCTTCTATGCCTTTTTTCACAGCCGAGAGGGAGGATTGCGCACCTCCACAGGGATCCCGACCAGCGTCTGCTTTGGCTTTCTCAAAGCTTTGCTGGATGTGATCGAGAAACAATCTCCCACCCATGTGGCGGTTGCCTTTGACACACGCCAGCCCACCTTTCGCCATGAGATGGATGCCACCTACAAGGCGGGTCGACCCGAGACCCCACCGGAGTTTATTGAGGATGTGGACAATCTGAAGCAGTTGTTAGCTGCTCTCAATATCCCGATTCTCATGGCTCCTGGGTTTGAGGCGGACGATGTGCTGGGGACTTTGGCCGTTACCCTGGCCGATCAAGCCAAAGTCCGGATCCTGAGTGGCGATCAAGATCTGTTTCAGCTGATCGACCCGACTCAGATTCGAGTTTTGCACCTGAATAGTAAAGATAAGATCACAGAATTTGGGGCTGAGGAAGTCAAAGCCAAGCTGGGGATCCTGCCGGAACAGGTGGTGGACTACAAAGCCCTCTGTGGCGATAGTTCTGATAACATCCCTGGGGTTAAAGGCATTGGTCAGAAACGGGCGGTGGAATTGCTGACCGAATTTGGCGATCTGGAGACTTTGCTCAGCCGGGTGGATGAATTGAAAGGGGCGATGCGAACCCGCATTGAGGCTGGGATCGCAGATGCCCGCCACTCCCAAGAGATGGCTCGGATTCGGGTGGATGTGCCGTTGCCCCTCGATTGGGAGGGCATGAGATTAACAGGCTTTGACCAAGATCACCTGATCCCACTGCTGGAAAAGTTGGAATTTCAGAGCCAAATCCGGCAGGTGCAGCGGATCCAAGAGCGATTAGGGGGATCCCCTTTGCCGGTCGCACCAGAGTCCCCTCCACAAGAGCAGGATGCGCCTCAACAAGATGGGGGGGATGATGCCGATGATCTTTGGTTTGACTTTGCCAACCAGCCCCTGCCTGTCTCCGCCCAGATTCCCCCTGTCCAGATCATCGATACCCCTGAGCAGCTGACCCAACTGGTCAACACCCTCCAACGTCATACGGGCTTCACCGCTTGGGATACCGAAACCACCAGCCTCACCCCTCGCGATGCCCAGTTGGTGGGGATTGGCTGTTGCTGGTCTGAAACTGATATCGCCTATATCCCCATCGGTCACAAGTCGGGTCAGTGCCTGAGTTGGGCGCAGGTCAAAGCAGCTCTGGATCCCTTCTGGCAGGATCCCTCCCATCCCAAAACCCTGCAAAACTGCAAATATGATGTGGCCATCTTGCGAGCCCAGGGATCCTATCTAAACGGGATCAGCTTTGACCCCATGATCGCTAGCTATCTCTTGGATCCTGAGGCCAGCCACAATCTGACGGATCTGTCGGCTCAACATTTGGGCATTGCCGCCCAAAGCTATCAGGACTTGGTCAAAAAAGGCCAAACCATCGCCGATATTGATATCCCCCGCGTGGCAGCCTATTGCGGATCCGATGCCTACTGCACCTATCAACTGACCCATCTGTTGCAAGCTGCACTAGAGCAGGATCCTCGTCTCTTGCAGCTCTATCAAACAGTGGAATTGCCCTTGGCCTTGATCCTAGAAGAGATGGAATGGCTCGGGATCCGGGTGGATGTGGAATTCTTGGCCAGCCTCTCACAAGATTTAGCCACCGATCTTGACCAGATCGAACAACGGGCTTATGCCGCTGCTGGAGAGTCCTTTAATCTCAATTCCCCGAAACAATTGGGATCCATCCTGTTTGAGAAACTGGGCCTGTCTACGAAAAAAACCCGCCGCAACAAAAGTGGCACTTATTCCACCGACGCCGCAGTTTTAGAAAAGCTAGAGGGCGATCACCCGATCATTGATGAAATTTTGAGCTATCGCACCCTATCCAAACTTAAATCCACCTATGTAGATGCACTGCCACAGCTAGTGCGAACCGACACTCAGCGGGTTCATACCCATTTCAACCAGACCGTCACCGCCACGGGTCGACTCAGTTCATCGGATCCCAATCTGCAAAATATTCCTATTCGCACCGAGTTTAGCCGTCGGATCCGACAGGCTTTCATCCCTCAGTCAGACTGGCTGCTGGTGGCTGCTGACTACTCCCAGATCGAACTGCGGATCTTGGCTCATCTTAGTCAAGAGAAAACCTTGGTGGAGGGCTTTCAATCTGGGGAAGATGTACATGTGCTGACAGCAAAACTGCTGCTCAACAAAACAGATGTGACATCAGATGAGAGACGTTTGGCCAAGACTATCAACTATGGGGTGGTCTATGGCATGGGGGCACAGCGATTTGCTCGTACCGCCGGAGTTTCTCATAGCGAAGCTAAAGCATTCCTAGATAAGTTCAATCAGCAATATGCGGGGATATTTGAGTATCTCAGGGCTACTGAAGATCAAGTGCAAAAACAAGGCTATGTGGAAACGATCACAGGTCGCCGCCGCTATTTTCATAATCTCAATAATCTGACTGGATTTCGTAAACAAGCAGAATTGCGAGCTGCCATTAATGCCCCAATTCAAGGATCTGCTTCTGATATCATCAAACTCGCTATGATCAATCTTTCCGAAATCCTCAACAATCATCGATCAAATTTATTGCTTCAGGTTCATGATGAATTGGTTCTGGAAGTGGATCCAACCGAATGGGAAGGACTCGAACAGCAGATTCGACAAACCATGGAACAAGCAATCTTGCTATCAGTGCCTTTAACAGTGGATATCCAAGCAGGGCAAAACTGGCGAGAAGCTAAATAAGGTCAGTCAATGAAATTCCTTTTTATGGTGGACTTTCATGTGGCGGACTTTCTCCTCCTGCCGGGTAACTGCACCATTGCCGATGCGGCAGCTCAAACCCTCCAACGTCATGAGGGAACCATCCATGATCCTGTCGTGGGTCAGATGGATCGCCAGGCTTTTCAGCTGTTAGCTAAAGCGGCGAAAGCCCCGCACTCTCCCAGAGGGGAGTGTCGGGATGAAAGCCCCGTGCAAACTGGGTACACTAGAGCTGAGCAGGTCTTTACTGTGCCTGTAATTATCGGTTCCACACCGACAACTGGAGTAGACACCCATAGCTGGAATACGCTTCCAAGGTTGAAAAGTGGATTGGACAAAAATAGCAAACCTCCCTTGCGGAGAAAGTTAATTAAAAGTGGGGCTGGGCGTCTTCCTCACTCTAAAAAGCTCGAACCCGGTAGCCAGTGGTAAAACACTTCCGGTGGGAGAAGCCCGCACCGTATGTTTGCATCGGTGTCGGGAGTACGTCACATCCTGATAGTCCCACTCAGCCCCTCAAAAGATTGCGGGATCCCTTTGAAACATTGTGACGCACCTGATTAGTCCTGTTCAACCACCGACTCATACCATCCGGAACCTGTTTCGGCTCGGGATTGTCCTGACTCTTGGGATTCTAGGCAGTGAAATAGGTCTTGAGCCTGCCCATAGCCAGGGATCCCAGGCCATCACAGATCTAGCCGCTGGATCCCAAAGTACGTGCATCTTGCGAGCCGACGGGGGCATCAACTGTTGGGGGGTGGCTCTGGTGGGCACTGTGCCTGGGATCACCACAGGGCGGATGCTATCAGCCAAGGGGCCTTCAACCTGTAGTCTGCTCGCCTCGGGGGATGCGGTCTGCTGGACAACTCAGGATCCCACCCCGCAAGCGGTGGAGGGGATATCGGCAGCTATCAGCATCAGCGTGGGTCAGGAGCATCGCTGTGCCTTGCATCAGCTGGGTTCTGTCCACTGCTGGGGGTCTAATCTGGTGGGACAAATTGGGTCTGGCCCTTGGGTCGGCATCATGGCAGAATCGCCAACTGAGGTGAGTTTAATTCGATCGGCCCGCTCCATCACCACGGGATCCCGCCATAGTTGTGCGGTATTGCCCGATACGACCGTAGCGTGTTGGGGGGCCACCTGGACAGGGAATGGATCCTATCAACCCCAACTGATCGAGGGTATGTGGGGGGTGACGACACTGGCCGCTGGCGATACCTTTACCTGTGGGCTGCTCAGTGATGGCCGAGTGCCCTGTTGGGGATCGGATGAGTTTGGGCAGTTAGGCAATGGAGTGTTGCCCAGTAGTGGCCGAGTGGTACTCGCCAATGGCATTCAGAATGCGGTGGCGATCACAGCAGGGCTCTATCATGCTTGTGCCTTGCTGGAGGACGGTAATGTTCGCTGTTGGGGAGCCAATACTCTGGGGCAATTGGGCAATGGATCCCATCGCTCATCGCCTATTCCAGTGGCGGTACAGGGAATCGAGAAGGCTCGGTTGATTGCTGCGGGTGATCTGCATACCTGTGCGGTCTTGGAGGATGATCAGGTGCGCTGTTGGGGGGCCAATGATAGAGGCCAATTGGGGGATGGATCCCAGCAAACCCGGACGCAGCCAGTCACGGTGCCGAGGTGGCAATGGGCGGAGTAAGCAGACCCAATGGGATCCCTAGAAATCGGTGTGCTGTTTCTGTCGGATCCGGTAGACTCGGAAGGGTATCCTATTTAAGTGCTGTATTAGTGCTTTATTAAGAATGTGAGATATCCCCTGGGTGGGGGGCGGACACTCAAACCAGCAACACCGTCTCAATCCGTTTCCCTTTAACCCTGATTATTGTGTGATCTTGTCCTATGGAAAAAGAGACGCTAGATAGTTTTCTAGCTATTCAGGGTGTAACGGGTATCGCTCTCTTGGGGCAGAAGAATCGGCCCTATTTTTTTCGATCTTTTGAGGATCTGAGCAAACCTCAGCAGGAGGCATTATCCCAAGGGCTGTTCCAAGTCTTGGAGAATATGCCACCTGATTTCGATTTTTTTGATTTTCAGTTTGCCAGCCAACGGGTCTTTGTCTATTCGCTTAATCGGGAATGGGCTTTATTGGTTGCTGTTGATGACGGTCTTGATCTATCCATCTACACTGCCGCCGTTAGTCAACTCAGAAAAGAACTGGGGGAGAACACTCCTAAAGGGTTGGCCGCATTTCGCTTGTTTGCCCGCCAGGTGGATACAAATAATCCCACCTTGAGCCCTCAGGTGATCCCCACTAGTCGATTGATGGAGGTTCTGAATCGTCTCTGTGCTTTGACCACCAATCATCTGGGCCGAGCAGTGATAGTAAACTATTGGAAGGTAAGCCGCAAAGAGATCCTCGACAGACAGACGGATCAACAGGCCATTGCCGAAGAGTTATTAATGTCGTTTCAGATTGAGCGATCGGCAGACATTCGCTATACGGGATCCCTAATCAGCTTTAATGATAGTCAAATGATCATCATTCAGACCTGGGTGGGACTATTTTTGCATCGTTGTGAAGAGGTGATTCACAATTTTCGGGATCTACTCCGAGCCTCCACTCTCAGTCCTGAAGACTGGAAGTTATTGCTGAAGGCAAATCCCCCCAGTAAATAAGTTAGTGAAATAGGTTAGCGACTCTCTCCTTTCCCCAATGCCCTTATGTCCCATTCATCTGCCCAAGATTCAGGGATCCCTCGTCTCTATCAAGAATTTGCCGAGTGGTGGCATGTGTTATCTCCTCCGGCTGACTATGAGGAGGAAGCCACATTCTTCTGGGCAATCTTTGCTCGTCACTCCGACCAAGCACCCCAAACCCTGCTGGAATTGGGCAGTGGCGGTGGCAATAATGCCTCTTTTCTCAAAGCCCATGCCC
>JBHJNR010000212.1:0-8656 GCA_050330615.1 Cyanophyceae cyanobacterium | reverse complement strand
CCTGTCCAATGCCATTCGTAAAGGGCGGATCGCCCCTGCTTATCTTTTTTGTGGCCCCCGTGGCACTGGCAAAACCTCCAGCGCCCGGATTTTGGCCAAATCCCTCAACTGCGTCAATGGCCCCACCCCGGATCCCTGTGGAATTTGTGATCAGTGTCGCTCCATCACACGGGGCACCGCACTGGATGTAATTGAGATCGATGCCGCCAGTAATACCGGGGTCGACAACATTCGCGAGCTGATCGAGCGTGTCCAGTTTTCACCTGTCAGCAGCCGCTACAAAGTGTATGTGATAGACGAATGCCACATGCTCAGCACCTCAGCTTTTAATGCACTGCTGAAAACCCTGGAGGAACCGCCAGATCGGGTGGTGTTTGTCTTGGCCACCACGGATCCCCAGCGGGTCTTGCCCACCGTGATCTCTCGCTGTCAGCGGTTCGACTATCGCCGCATTCCCCTAGAGGCGATGGTGGCGCATCTAGCCCATATCGCCCAAACCGAAGGGATCCCGGCCACTACCGAAACCCTCAACCTGATCGCCCAAATCTCACAGGGGGGCTTGCGGGATGCCGAGGCACTGTTAGATCAGCTGAGTTTGCTGGATGGCACCATCGAGGTGGATGCCGTCTGGGATCTAGTGGGATCCGTACCCGAGCGACAATTACTAGCTCTAACAGATGCCATCACCCACAGGGATCCCGAGCAAGTGTTAAGCCAAACCCGCCAGTTGATGGATGCAGGCAAAGAACCCCTGTTGCTGTTGCAAAATCTGGCCGCCTTTTATCGCGATCTGGCTCTGACCAAAACGGCTCCTCAACGCCGGGAGATGGTGGCCCTGACCCAGCCCACTTGGGAGGCCATCCTGGAACGGGTTCCCCATTATGACATCGAGTATCTACTGCACACCCAGTCGCACCTGCGGCAGGCAGAACCTCAGCTCCGCCAGAGCGGCCAGCCCCGGCTATGGCTCGAAATTACCCTGATGGGCCTGTTAGAGAACCCAGCAACTCCTGTGGTTTCAGCTCTACCCGCTCCCACCAGAGTTGCTCCCGTTCCTCCCCAACCCGCAACTCCCTCCGTTTCAGGAACGACAACTCCTGCATCGACACCTCCTGCATCGACAATGCCAGCTGGGATCCCCCCTGTGATGCCACCGCCCGTCGCCTCTAGCCCCCAGCCAGCCCCAGTTGCCACCTCACCTTTAGCCTCACCCCAGCCGACGGTCGAGTCAGCGACTGTGACTCCCACAGTTAGCCCAGCCACCACTCTGCACCAGCATTGGCATACCTTTTTAGAAGGACTTTCCCCCGTAGCATCGGCTCGCCTTCGCATGGGGCAGATTATTACAGAGACCCCCAGCTCCGTGGTGATTGGATTCCCCTCCTCCGGGTTCGTCACCAAAGTTAAATCCAGTCATGGGGAAGTGCAACAGGCGGTTGAGGCTCTGTTGGGGCGTTCTATCGAGATCCGATTTGAGGTAGCCAAGCCGGGAGGTAGTCAACTCTCACCGCCGCCGCCACCACCTGTCAGTACTGCCCAAAACATTAGTCCCCCAACCATTACCCACCGGGATCCCCTGCCCTCTTCGCCAACTTCCTCTTCTCCTTCTTCCTCTTCACAACCTCCATCCCCTTCGGCCTCCTCATTCCCGGTCACCAGCCCACCCCCAGCTGCCCCCATACCCCCATCAGGGCTGAGCACCAGCATGGCTTCCGATGATCTTGATCAGGCGGTGAAGCGATTTGCTGACTTCTTTAATGGCACGGTGATCTCAGATCAGGAGGACGAGGATCCCCCAGCCCTTCAGAGCGACCTGTCTGTGGAACCAGAGATTTTCGGGGATCCCCCAGAGGCCCTCGATGAGGGAGCCTCTCTGCCAGAACCGTTTAGGCCACCCCCACTCGTCGCCGTCGCCACCCTGCCAGAGCCACCTGCTCTCCCTGCGGCACCTCCCCCTGACTTTGGGCCTGACTCCAGTTGGGATCCTGAGGATGACATTCCCTTTTGATCACGATTGCTGACAATTCCTATGGGCTAGGACCCTGGTGTGGACGGGATCCCAGTCTCCCCCTTTAGGATAATTAACAATCGGAAGCACTACTGTCGATTATTCTCAGGAGCACTACTAAAAATAGTTTATTGCAACGGTTTAAGGAGGCACTGTGAGCTTAGGACTAGCGGCGCAACTCCGTGAGGGCACCAAAACAGCCCACACGATGGCGGAAAATGTCGGATTTGTAAAGTGCTTTTTGAAGGGTGTTGTTAACAAAACGTCCTACAGCCGGTATGTAACCAATTTCTACTTCGTCTACTCAGCTTTAGAAGAAGGCTTTACCCGTCATCGGGATCATGAGCTGGTGGGCAAACTCTACTATCCCGAGCTGTGGCGCAAGCCTAGCCTAGAGCAGGATATGGACTATTTTTGCGGAGCCCAGTGGCGCAATACTGTCCAGATGTCGCCCGCCTGTCGCACCTACGTGGAACGGATCCAAACCCTGAGCGAGACGGATCCCGTTTTGTTGATTGCCCATGCCTATACCCGCTACATCGGCGATCTATCGGGTGGCCAAATCCTCAAAAAAGTGGCTCAACGGGCGATGGGCTTAGCGCCTGGGGAAGGCACTGCCTTCTACAACTTTGAGCAGATCAAGCATGAGGGCAAGTTTAAGCAGCAATATCGTGCCGCGTTGGATGCCTTGGAGCTAGACGAAGAGACCAAGGCTCGGGTGGTGGAGGAAGCTAACTATGCTTTCAAACTCAACATGGATCTGTTTAAAGAGCTAGAGGGCAACTGGTTGATCTCGATGACGCGTTTGGGCTGGAACTCCCTGCTCAGTCAATTTAACAAGGGATCCTCGGGAACTGCTAAAGCAGCAGCTCAGTCTTAAGGGATCTTCTGTCAACTCTGTGGGCAGCAGCCTTCAATCTAGAGCCTAGAGCTTGTATCATTGGCGGCTAGTGTGCAGAGTCAAGGATCCCCATGCTGTTCTCTCAAATTCGGTTTGGTCTGCCAACAGGGGGGCAGCTTCAACGCCCATGGGCTGGTTGCTTGGGGGTGTTACTGCTGGGATCCCTGTTGGGGTGCTCGGCTACCCCTGAGGCAATCGAGGACAATGCCCCCGATCAGAGCCAAGCCCCGGATCAGAGCCAAGCCCAAGCCGGGACAGTTGAACAGTTGGACCATGCAAGCCTTAGCCCCGCGAGGGTAGAAACCTATCAGGGAGAAGATGGCACTCACTTTGTCGCCGATCCGGAAGGGTGTGGGGCGTTGCCCAGTTCCTTTCCGGACTATCTCTTGATGTCGGGATCCCAGGTGTTGTCCTCTGGGGTAATTGGGGATGAGGACGGGGCCTTGATGTCTGTCCGGCTGCGTACCCTGGCTGATGCAGAGGCGGTGGCCAAACACTACCGCGATGATCTGTGGTATCGCCGCTGGGATTTGCTCTCGGAGTCTGACCAAGGGGGCTTCATCGTCTGGGTGCTAGAAGATACTCACCCGGATCCGACTCGCTATGGGCGACAGGTGATGATCCAGGTGAGTCCCGAACGAGAGGCGCAGCGAGAAATCTTGATCATGCTGAGCCAGATGCAACCCCAGGATCAGCCGTTAGAGGGGACGGCACGATGCTAGCAGGGCTGGCAGATACGGGGGGACGAGGTGGTGGCCCATCGCCAAACCAATAGCGAGCGGCAAAGTGCTTTATCAGAATCTGATGAATGGCAATTGATTAACGAATCGACCCAGATCATCGCCCAGCAAGAGGGATCCCGGCGGGACTCAATTTGGCTGACTACCGCGGGAGAGATCAGCGATTTTTGTTATGGGTTACCGGAGGGGACATTGGCGTGAGTGA
The DNA here is from genome assembly GCA_050330615.1 of Cyanophyceae cyanobacterium. GTDB lineage: Bacteria > Cyanobacteriota > Cyanobacteriia > Thermostichales > Thermostichaceae > JAAUUM01. The sequence goes on along the minus strand of JBHJNR010000212.1, from coordinate 4,802 downwards.
AATCAGATCTTCCACGCCGTAAATCTGAATCGGCTCTACTTTTCCCTTGAGAAGATGGGATCCTAAGGGTTGCACCTGGATCTGATCCCGCACCAACTCATAGACCGTCTCAGAGATCAGGATATCCCACCCCACTTCTTTGGTTAAACTCTCGATCCGGGCTGCCACATTGACCGCATCCCCAATCACCGTGTACTCCAACCGTTGAGGGGATCCCAGATTGCCCGCCACCACCGAGCCAAAATGGATGCCCACACCATGCTCAAACAGGGGCTTTCCCTCTAGCGTCAACTCCTGTTGCAACTGCCGCAAAGCAGCCCGCATTCCCACAGCAGCCCGAATCGCTGCCAGAGCTTCTGTGGCCGGATCACGAAATAGAGGGGTGCCAAATTCCGCCATGATCGCATCCCCAATAAACTTATCAATTGTCCCCTGCTCCGCCAAAATCGGCTCCACCATGGCGGCAAAATAACGGTTTAACAGGGTAACCAAATCTTGTGGATCCATGCCTGCGGCCAAAGGGGTAAAACCACGAATATCAGAGAACAAAATCGCCACCGGACGCAATTGTCCCCCTAACGTTTCGGCAAAAGAATTGGGCTGTTGCAAGATCTCATCCAACACCGCCGGAGCCACCCGCCGTTCCAGAATCCGCCGCAACCGCAGCCGATCCCGCCGTTCTGCCATCCCCTGCCAGGTGGTATCCGTCATCCCCGCCAGGGATCCCGCCAAAATCATTGCCGTTGTGGGTAGCCGCCAGCCCAGATCAAAAGCCAGATAGGACCCCGCCAGAGCGATACCCACCCCGGCCAAGGTCAGCCCCAGCTTGGGCAAGACCCCGCGCGCCAGCATCAGCCCCAGCCCGCTCCCCAGCCCAACCCCAAAAATTAACAGGGATCCCCAGGCCCAAGGCACAGTGCGGATCTCGTTCCCCGCCAGCAGCGTACCAATCGCATTGGCATGGATCTCCACCCCCGGCAACAAGGGATCCAACGGCGTATTCCACAGATCCTGGCCCAGTTGGGTGGTATCCCCAATCAGGACGATTTTGTCCCGAAAAACCTCTCCTCCGGCCAGATTCAGCTGCCAAAAGGTAGGCTCAAATAAATGCCAGAACGGATAGGTGGGATAGGTTCCCCGTGGCCCGCGATACTGGATCCCCCAAAAGGTATTCTCTGTCTCGTCCACAGCATCGGGGCGCAACCCGCCACTGGCGACCACCGATAGAGGTCTGATGGTAAACCCCGTTCTGCCATCAACCTCCCCACCCACAGGGGGCAACATCATCACCTGACTATTGGGGCTGATGGGTAAATTCACCAACCCCAACTGGGGCTCGGCAACCGCATAATCTTGCCAAAGCGCGGTGAAGGTCACTCGCACACTCCGGGATCCCCCAGGCAACACCTGCACATCCTCAGAGCGGCTGACCCCAAAAATGGTGCGCTGGCGATGGGTGGCAATCGCTGTGGCAAACCGATGATCGTCCTCTGGGCCATAGACACTGGCTTGGTCAAAAATTAGATCAAAAGCCACTACCCTTGCCCCTGCCGATCCCAGTTGCTCTAGGGCATCTGCAAACACCTCACGCGGCCAAGGCCAGCGGGTCATCTGGGCCAGTCGAGGGTTGTCCGCAATCTCCTCAGCCGTGAACAGATCCTGCAGATTTTGGGAGCTGTCGTCTATGGCCACAATCACCACATCCGGATGCGGGGGCTGAGGCCCCCGCCAAGTGAAAAACTGGCTCTGCAGCGAATAATCAGACCACACCAAGGGATCCCAGTTCTGTAATCCCAGCAGCAACAGCCCGCTCCCCGCCCCCAATAGCAGACTCAACCCCGACCGTGGATCCTTGCCGATCTTCAAGGCAGTAACAGCTCCTGGATCGTCTCTAATGTGGACATTTCTGCCCCAAAGCCATTCAGCAACACACTGTTTTGAAAGCGGGTTTCCACCACCGCCCGTGCAATCGCTTGAGGGCTGGGCAACTGGGTCATGCCCACCTCCACCACAATCTCATCCCCTGTCTTCAAGATGACGGAATCGCTGCCATCCCGCAGGCTGACCTCCACATCCCCTTCCCAGCTAAAAATCCGTGACGTTTGCTCATCCTGCTCGATAAAGACTGTGGTGCCACGAATGGCGGCGGTGGCCTGGGGGGTCTGGATCCGACGCAGGGATCCCTCGCTTCCGGGATTGACCCAGGCAATGATCTGCCCCTGAGTCAGGCGCAACTCCTCATCCGTGATCTCTAGAACCGCATCTCCTCCCAGCCGAAAGGCCATGCCATCACTGAGCAAAACCTGAGCTTTGCCGGGGCTGGCAGTGCGCAGATAGCCTCCCGTTTCCACCTGGGTGCCCACCTCTGCTGGAGCTTCTGTTTGGGGCGGCTGTGCCCAAAACACGGGTTCTTCGGGGATATCCACCACCTCTGCTGTTGGGGAGGCCAACGCTGGCAGTCCTATTACGCTCATCAGACTCAGCAACCCCACAACCCAAACAAACTGATATCGATGCATGGCAGATTGGCTCCTGAACAATGGGTTAACTCAGTTGGCATGACCCTCTCTCGCAGGGTTCCCACCCAGGCTATCCAGACGTGAACCTCCGCCCGCTTCACAAGGTCTGAAAGAGCAGATTACTACTCATTAAGGTAGCTGGGCAGCAGCATGGATACCATTCGACAAAAAGGGCATTTTTTTCGTCGAGCCAGCTTGGGAGCCACCAAGGCTGAACTAGAAAACGGATCCCAGCCTCAAGATCTAGTCCAAACCTGGCTCCAGGATCCTCAGCCTCTCCCCCTGCCTCCACCCCAGTTGGATCCCCCCTCCCAACGACTTGGGCAAATCCAACAGGCCAGCCCCCGCGAACAACGGCAGGCCCGAAATCAGATCCGCTCACAAGCGGTGGAGATCGGTGGCTGGTTGATCCACCAGATGGTGACCGCCCCCAATCCACTCCATGAGACCGTGACCCAGATCTGGCGAGATCACCTGATTGTCTCCTTTCGCAAGTTCAACCTGCCCCACTTTTTGTTGGATTACGAGCTGCGGCTGCGGCAGCACGCCCTGGGGGATTATCGGGATCTGTTGTGGAGCGTCACCACCAGTCCGGCGATGCTGCTCTATCTGGATAATCAGCAGAATCGGGCCGACAATCTCAACGAGAATTACAGCCGGGAGTTGATGGAGCTGTTTACCGTAGGGCGGGGCCACTATACCGAGGCGGATGTGCAGGCGGGGGCGAGAGCCTTGACGGGCTGGACGATCGATCCTTTCGCATTTCGGCGGACTGGTGAGGTGGGATCCCGATTTGTGCGGCGGCGGCATGATGATGGCGATAAGACCTTTTTGGGGCATACCGGGCCACTCCAGGCGGAGGACGTGATCGAGATCTTGGCCAATCATCCCCAGACCGCCCGTACCGTCAGCACCCAACTGTGGCAGCGCTTGGCCTACCCCGACCCTGAGCCAGAGGTGATCGACCGCTTGGCCCAGGTTTACCAAGGCCAAAATCGCTCCATTGCGGCAGTGGTGGAAGCCATCTTTGCCAGCCCTGAGTTTGAGAGTGAGCGGGCCTATCGCAGCCAGATCAAAAGCCCGCAGTATTTTTTGCTGGGATCCCTGCGGCAATTGCAGATCGAGACCCAGTATCCCCAGGTACTCCAACATCTCAGGACCCTGAGCCAAGTGCCCTACGGAGCCCCCTCGGTTAAAGGCTGGCCGGAAGAACGGGGTTGGTTGACCAGTGTCGGGCTGCTGGGGCGACTCAACTTGGCCCAACTGATCACCAATGAGGATGTTGACGAGTCGGGCTTTACCTACTCTCCGGCTGATCTGACTACCACAGATCTGGTCAAGCTGTTACTGGATAACAATGCCCCCGAGATCGTCACTAGCCAACTTCAGAATCTATCCATTCGAGAGGCAACCGCTTTGATCTTGGCTTCCCCCACCTATCAGTTGGCCTAGAAGGCTCCTATCTCACGACCCGCACCCATTAGCAGGATCCCATCCCCCACCTCAGGAGCATTGTTACCATGCGTCGTCGCCAATGTATTGTCACCCTCAGTGCTGCTGCCGCCATCCTGGCCCTACATCCCCGCAGCCAAGCCCAATCGGGATCCCCGACCTTGGTGCTGATCGAGCTGGCTGGGGGCAATGATGGTCTCAATACTTTTATCCCCTACACGGATCCCCAGTATCGCCGCTTGCGCCCAAGTCTTGGCATCTCAGACGGGATCCCGGTCAGCTCCACCATTGCCCTCCATCCCGCCTTGGCAGAGTGGCAGCCCCTACTAGAACAGGGACAGATGGCAGTGATTCAAAATGTGGGTTATCCCAACCCCGACCTCTCACATTTTCGTTCCAAAGAGATCTGGCAAAGTGCCTCGCTGGGTAGCCCCGACAGTGGCTGGCTGGCTCGCTATCTTGAGCTTGCTCAGGCCACTAGCACCGACGGTGTGGCGCTGGGGGATGAATACCCCTTGGCCCTGTTGGGGGATGACACCATTTATCTGCATCTGGCTCCCAATTTGGCGGTGCAGGCGGAGGGGCGGCTGGGGCAGGCCATTCAGGCGGTCTATGCTGCCACCCATCTGGATCCCTTGGCTGAGCAGGTGCGACAGACGGTGGTGGAGAGTACGCAGGCGGTGGATGATCTGGCCCAAGATGTGGAGCGGCGGCTGATCAATCAGGGCTATCCTCAGGGATCCCTGGGCCGACAGTTGGTCTTAGCCGGACGGTTGATCGAGTCTGGGGCAAAGGTAATTTATCTGACGCTGGGGGGCTGGGATACCCATG
>JBHJNR010000211.1:0-6005 GCA_050330615.1 Cyanophyceae cyanobacterium | reverse complement strand
GAGAAGATCCTTTATGGGGATCCCCCCAATGGCTATAGCGAGGTGCAAAAGCTATCGGAGCGTCTGGCAGAATTAACAACCGCCATCGATACATCGACCGAGCGGTGGATGTCTCTGGCAGAGAGAATTTAGGAGAATGCTTAAGCTTAAGCCAGTCCCCCCTGAAGCAAGGGCAGCAAGCTGATCATCAAGAGTCCCAAAGTCGCCAGGGATCCCGCTAGATAGGACAGAGACCGGCCAATCGGAATATCCGCAATATAGGCAAGGCTGTAGAACAAGCGTCCCACCAAGAAGACCGCGCACAAGACGGCCACAGCTTCATCACCATTCAAGCCAAAGTACCAGGGATCCAGATGAGGACGCGTGACATAGGCAATCAGAGCCGCTGCCGTAAAAATGCCGAAGGTCTCAAAGCCATTTTCGTGTGCCCAAGTAGCCCGCTGAGCATAGGGGGGCAACTTGTCAAATAAGGCCCGAGGGGCGCTCATATCGTAGCCAACACGGGCACGAGCGTAGCCCACCACCCCAAAAGGAAGGTAGACCAAGACCATTGCTGCTGCAATAGATAAGAGCGGGATGACATCAAGAGTAAGGGTTGTAAACATCAAAGCTAGATCCGGGTGGAGAACAGGTGAACATCACCTTCCCTATTGTCGCCGGAGCGATCGGCCAAGCAAGGGTAAAGGTTTCCCGAGTTAAGGTTAAGAACAGGTTTTGCTGTTTACCCCGCCCTTCCCGTAATGCTTTTGCCTCCCTCAGTGGCCCGATCCATCACTGCTGTTTGCCCCTTCTGGCATCGGTTCATCTTCATCACTTGCCTAGGGATCCTGGTAATCGGGAGCTGGGGCTGCTTTTCTCCAGCCGTGCAGGCCAGCCCCACCGGAGGGATCCCGATTGCCACCCTATCGCCTGAATCTGGGGATCCCGAGCGGGAAGACGTATCACAACGGCTAGCCTCCATCGCGACTCAGATGGAACTGGTGCGTCTGTGCAATCGGCCTGGCTGTCGCTACAAAGATATTCAGTTTCAAGTCTTGGATCCCGATCAATCCAGCGGGGCTACCATCGAGTATCGCGGCGTGATAGATGCGGTCATTGATCGCCCCGCCGACACCATCGACAAAGCCCATTACAGGTTTGAATTTCGGCAGGGCCGCTGGCACCTGATGGGAGGGGAAGAGATCTCAGATGTCTCGTCTTTTGTCTTTGAGGGAGACACCTACGAGGTCTTTAGCTCCTACAGTGGCCGCACCCGCATGGATAAGTTGGCCAATGCCAGCCCAAAACTGCGGGTGGGCTATCGAGCTCTCTATCAGCGAGTCATGAATCAGGGAGAGGAACGGTGGCCCTTAGGGGGTTGAAAGCGATACTCTCACTTGTAGATTGGATCCATAGCTAGACCCAGGGCAGTGGCGGCAAAGTCGAAGAGACATGATTGGGGATCCCGTATATGTTGCTAGCGGGCTATTGCCCGTACCATTCCTGTTTCCAGCTTTCCATTTGCTCGATTTCGGCTTGTTGGCTGGCGAGAATGGCTTGAGCCAACTCCAGGATTTCAGGACGTTCTGACTTGTCTAGAGCGTCTTCAGCCATCACAATCGCACCTTCGTGGTGAGGGATCATAGCCTCAATGAAGCGCAAGTCGAAGTCATCATCGGCCTCCCCCAACGAGACATCCATCCGCATATTGGCTTCCATCTCAGCAGACATCCGCATCATATGTCCCATACCGGCATCCCACATCTGGAGTTGAGGGGAGGCATCGGCGTACCAATCAGCCCGCCAATTGGCCATCTGGGCAATCTCGTCAGCTTGGGCGGCGATGATGGCCTCGGCAAGTTCCAGAATTTCGGGGCGCTGAGACTTTTCTAGGGCTTCTTGGGCCATGACCACAGCTCCTTCGTGGTGAGGAATCATGCCGTCAATGAAGCGCAGATCATAGTTGGCATCGGCAGGGCCTAGATCCATCGCGTGTCCCATGTCTGAATGATCCATGTCATCCATCATTTCGCCTTTATCCATACCCGAATGATCCATACCGCCCATCATGCCGCCATGATTCATGGCCAAGGGATCCATCCTTTCAGCCTGAGTAGGATTCATAGCCAGCAGCCCTAGGGCGAGGGATCCGCCGCCGATCAGAGCAGTCAAGGTGAAGATAGTAGCGAGTTTCATGGTGATTGAGTCCTGGTGGTACTGACATTGACTCTAAACACCACTTATGAAATGGGCATGAAATGGAGGTGAGGTCAGAATTTCATCTGGATTTCATGGGTGTGTGGCAGGGTGAGGGTTGATGGTTGGCATCACAGAGTAAGCGGATCCTACTGGTGGAAGATGATGAGGATTTGGCAGTGGCCCTCAAGGGTGCGCTGCAAGAGGCGGGCTTTGTGGTGGATGTGGCCACCGACGGGCTTGAGGCTCAAGCGCTGCTAGAGCAGGATCCGAATCTTTACCAAGTGGGGATCCTTGATTGGATGCTGCCAGGGATGTCCGGGATCCAACTGTGTCGGTGGTTGCGAGAACGGGGGATCCCCTTGCCGATTATGATGCTGACCGCCAAAGACCAGATGCAGGATAAGGTGTCTGGCCTCGATGCCGGGGCAGATGATTATGTGGTGAAGCCGTTTGATATGGCGGAATTATTGGCCCGGTTGCGGGCACTGGGGCGGCGACCGGCTCAAGTCATGCCCCGGCAATGGCAGGTGGGATCCCTGGTGTTGGATTATGACCGTTATGGTGTGTGGGTGACAGGGCAAGTGGTGGAATTGACCCGTAAAGAGTTTCAGTTGTTGGAATATCTGATGCAGCACCCCGGACAGGTGTTAACCAGCGAGCAGATTCGGCAGCGGCTATGGGAGATCGGGGAGTCTCCGGTCAGCAATATCGTGGCGGCTCAGATGCGACTGTTGCGACGCAAGTTGGGATCCCTGGGGTACTTGATTGAGACGGTGTTTGGGGTGGGCTATCGGTTGCAGAAGGAGTGAGGCGGAGAATGAAAGGCAAGTTGACCCGTGAGCAGACATTATTTCGGCGGACACGCCTGCAACTGACCGCTTGGTATGTCGGGGTGATGGGGGCGCCAGAGGTTGCTCAAAGAAGTCGGCGCTCAAGACTGGATCGAGTCGGTCTATGGTCAGGGTTATCGTCTCAAGATCCTGGCTGTGATTGACTAGACTAGAAATATTCTTTCTTAAGGGGTCATCATGATGACGTTACGCGAACAACTGATTGAAGACCTCAAACGGATCCCTGAGGAGGATCTAGAGCGGGTACGGGATCTGCTGCAATCGTTGCACACATTGCCTGATGGAGTACGTCCAGATATCTGGGCAGCCTATCAAGCATCTAAGATTGAGCGCGTGGAGGTGTATCAGAGCCTTGCTGACTCCTAAATTTCTCTCAACCACTGAGGTTTTACAACTACATGAGGATCAAATTGCCAGTTTTGGCGGATCCTCAGGGATCCGGGATCCTGGCCTGCTCGATTCGGCTTTAGCCCAGCCCCAAGCCACTTTTGGGGGTGAACTGCTGCACAAAACCTTGGAAGAACAAGCGGCTGCATATCTCTATCATCTAGCCACGAATCATCCCTTTATTGATGGCAACAAACGAACCGCCTTTGCCGCGATGGATACTTTTTTGCGGGTTAATAAATATCAATTACAACTCACTGATAACGAAGCCTATCAGTTGGTTTTGAGAGTGGCAGAGGGATCCTTGGCAAAAGTGGAAATAGTGAAAATGATTAAGCTAATGCTTAAGTGAGCTATCGGGAGTCGTGATGAAGCAACAGCGGCAACTCTTTCGACAAACCCGACTGCAGCTGACTCTATGGTATGTGGGGGTGATGGGGGCGACGGTGGTGGCGGGTGGGATCCTGCTCTATCACTGTCTAGTGGCAGCGGAGCGTTGGTGGTTGGAGCGGTCGATTCAGACTTGGCAAACCCTGCAAACGGTTGAGGTGGCAGAGACGCCTATCTCACCAGAGAGGGATCCCGATCTGGAAATTGCGATGATGGTGGCTCGGTCGGAGGCGCATTTACGGGGAGTAGTGTGGATCCTAGTGTTGAGTACGCCGCTGGTGGTGGTGGGAGTTGCAGTGGCGGGCTACGGGTTGTCAGGGGTAGCAATGGCTCCGATTGCCCGCTCGTATGAGCGAATGCGGCGGTTTACGGGCGATGCTGCCCATGAGTTGCGCACGCCGTTGGCCACGAGTCGCACTTTGATTCATCAAGCTCAGATGGGGCAAGGGATCCCTGAGGAGCTGATTGAGGGGATGGCGAAACAAAATGAGCGCCTAAGTCTGTTGGTGGCGGATTTACTGCTGTTGTCGCGGTTGGACGAGGGGGCAGCGGTTCTCACCCAACGCTGTTGTCTCAATGATGTGCTTAGCGATGTGACCGAAGAGTTGGGATCCCTGGCTCAGGGGCTGAGGTTGAGGCTGGAGCCACCTACGGAGCACGTATGGGTAGAGGGGATCGAAGAACAGCTCTATCGACTGATGACCAATCTGATTACCAATGGGATCCAGTACACCCCTGTAGGCGGAGCCGTGACGGTGTGGTTGCGGGCTACCTCTCAGCAGGCGGTGATCCAGGTGGCAGATACGGGGGTGGGGATCCCTAAGGGAGAGCTAGAGCAGATTTTCGAGCGTTTTTATCGGGTGAGCACGGCGCGGGATCGGCGGTCGGGGGGCACGGGGTTGGGATTGGCGATTGTGCAAGCGATTGTGCAGCAGCACCGAGGCGGGATCCGGGTGGAGAGTGAAGTGGGGCAGGGGAGTTGTTTTACGGTGACGCTGCCCAGAGTGGGGTGAGGTCGGGGCTATTGCAGGGATCCCTGAGGGTTGAAGAGAACAAGTCACTGCACTCGATCTTGTGATAGTTGTTCTGCCAGGATCCCAGCTTCCTGATAACGGGTGTGCTGTGTTGTTAGACAGACTTGGTGGTAGTTCATGCCCGACCAAGGAGTCCTGATTACCGGCTTAGATGGAAATGTCGGACGAGAAATGGTCATGGCGACAGGCTCTCCTGGATTTATGGTGACAGCACAAGAAGCTTGCAGTGTAAACTTCTGTCTGGGCAAGGATCTCAGCGAACTCGATACAGCAACGCCACCACGTTTTCAGGAGAGCCTGGCGACAATCTACTTACCCCGCTGTCGCACCGCTGAGCCGTCCGTGGAAGCGCTCGCCCTTAAGCCCAAAAGTTTTTGTCAATTCAAATCATGTCATCTGTGAGGTTTTCTAATCCTTCAATTATGCTTTATATCGTATTCAATTAATTAACTCGTTAAATCAATTGACCGGCTGCCATAGTTTAAATATTGAAATAAACAAGCTGTCTAATGAGAAAAAAACAAGAATATGACGCTTTCAGAAGCATCTAAAGTCCAAACTCTTGCCAAACTCTATTTAGAAAGTGAACCTGCGGAAATTTCCGATCTAGCAATCGCCGAATTATGTGAGTGACTCTGGAATGAATTTCAGGCTACACCTCTAAATATAGAATTCTTATGGTACAAACGTTACGCTAAGTAGGAAGGGCTAATTATCTATAAGATGTTGTAAGCTCCTAGATCCCAAAGCCCTTGCCCAGTAAGGGTTACACGATTCAAGGTATCTTACATTTATTTCAGCCTGCTTACTTAACAGCGCCGAAATGTTTGATGATATCAATCAAAGTCATCTATGGGTGACTATTGAAACCGTTAATCTTCTGACCAAACCTCAGCTCATTGCCAAGATTCGGCAATACTTTGCCCAATAGCCTTCCGCAAGGAAATCAAGTCAGAAGTACAAAGATAGAGGTGATTTGATGTATTACATCGTCGAGACTCAGGAGTCATTCAGCCAGGCAGCAACAGATCTTGAAGCAGCGGTTTTGCATCATGGGTTTGGGGTGCTCCATATCCACGACTTGGGAACTACACTGCGTAGCAAAGACATTGCTTTTGAGGAAGAGTGTAGGATTTTTGAAGTCTGTAATCCTGGGCAGGCAGCT
>JBHJNR010000210.1:0-14364 GCA_050330615.1 Cyanophyceae cyanobacterium | reverse complement strand
GGGTTGGCCCGATTGGAGTGGCACCCCATCTGGTGCCTTTTTTGCCGGGACACCGAAGCCAGATCTCAGCCTCCAGCCATCGCATCGGAGCCGTGGCCGCTGCCCCTTGGGGTAGTGCCGGGATCCTACCGATCTCTTGGGCTTACATCACCCTAATGGGATCCCAGGGGTTGACCCAAGCCAGTCAGGTGGCGATCTTAAATGCCAACTACATTGCCCAGCGTCTGGAACCCTTCTACCCCGTCCTCTACAAGGGATCCCAGGGATTGGTGGCCCACGAGTGCATTCTGGATCTGCGCCCCATGAAAAAGTCGGCGGGGATTGAGGTGGAGGATGTGGCCAAGCGGTTGATGGACTATGGCTTTCATGCCCCTACCATGTCCTGGCCTGTGGCGGGCACCATGATGGTGGAACCCACCGAGAGTGAGTCCAAAGCTGAGTTGGATCGATTCTGTGACGCCATGATCGCTATCCGGGCCGAGATCCGTGAGATCGAACTGGGGGGGGATCCCATCAATAATCTGCTCAAAAATGCTCCCCATACCGCTGCTGTGGTCACGGCAGATCAATGGGAGCGGCCCTACTCGCGCCAATCCGCTGCCTACCCGGCTGACTGGACAAAGGACTTCAAGTTTTGGCCCGCTGTCAGTCGCATTGACAATGCCTATGGCGATCGTCATCTGGTCTGTAGCTGCCCTCCCATGAGTGAGTATGAGCCGGATCTCCAGGCTGTGGGATCCTGAGCAGGGGCCTTTCGTTGGGATGTGAGCTTATGGCCAAAGCCAAATCAGAGTGGGTGTGCAATAGCTGTGGCGAGAAATTCGTTCGCTATATGGGGCGCTGCACTAGTTGCGGAACCTGGGGCAGTTTGGTGGAGGTGCCTCTGGTGGTGGAGTCCAAAGCCGCCGCCAAATCAGCTCAAGCCAAGTTGGTTAATAACGGCTCACGGGCCAAACGGTCGGGTGTCCCCACCGCCTCGATTCCCTTGCCCCTGGTCAAGCAAGATGAGTCCCCCCGCTTCAGTTCAGGCTTTGGGGAATTTGACCGCGTTTTGGGCGGTGGCATCGTGCCAGGATCCCTGGTCCTAATCGGCGGGGATCCCGGCATTGGCAAAAGCACCCTGCTGCTGCAAACCGCCCATCACCTGGCCCAAGGGGGAGCGTTGCTCTACGTGTCGGGAGAAGAATCCGCTCAGCAGATCAAGCTCCGGGCGGAACGGCTCCACGTCTCCTCTGATCAGCTCTATCTGTTGGCGGAAACCGATTTGGCCGGGATCCTGACGGAAATTGGATCCCTTGGCCCCCGTGTAGCGGTGATCGACAGTATTCAGTCCATCTTTTGGGCCGATCTCAGCTCAGCTCCTGGCTCGGTGGCGCAGGTGCGGGAGTGTACCAGTGCCCTGATGCGTCTGGCCAAAAAGCTCTCGATTGCCTTGCTGATTGTGGGCCATGTCACCAAAGATGGGGCCATCGCTGGCCCGAAGGTTTTGGAGCATCTGGTGGACACCGTTCTCTATTTTGAGGGGGATCGGTTTCAGAGCCATCGGCTGCTGCGCTCCGTCAAAAACCGCTTTGGAGCCGCCCAAGAGATCGGGGTATTTGATATGGTCAGCCACGGCCTGGTGGAGATCGAAAACCCCTCTGAGCTGTTCATCAGCAGTCGCAAAGAACAGGTGCCCGGTACCGCCCTGATTGTGGCCTGCGAGGGATCCCGTCCCCTTGTGGTAGAGATCCAAGCCCTAGTCAGCCCCACCAGCTACAGCTCCCCCCGCCGCACCACCACTGGCATAGAGACCAACCGCTTTTTGCAAATCTTGGCGGTGTTAGAAAAACGAGTCGGGATCCCGTTGTCCAAATATGACGCCTACATTGCCTCGGCTGGGGGGCTGAATGTGGCGGAACCAGCGGCAGACTTGGGGGTGGCCATCGCCATTGCCGCCAGTTTCCGCGACCGAGTGGTGGATCCCGATACCGTCTTAATTGGGGAAGTTGGCTTAGGCGGACAGGTGCGGCCTGTCTCTCAGTTGGAACAACGGCTCAAAGAAGCGGCCAAACTGGGATTTCGCCATGCCGTCATTCCTGACAGTCCAGTGTTGAATGATTTTGGTATGCGCCTGAGTCGGGTGAGCCGAGTCATCGAAGCTCTGATCGTGGCCTTACCCGGCGGGGATGCTGAAGATTAATCCCATCAACCCTCCTCTGCTCCTCCCCTAGCTGCGACCCGATCCAGCCCTATCCGGGATCCCCTACCTACTCGGCTGTACCCGCAACTGACTGGAGAGCTTAGAATGAATAAACAAGCCACAGGTTAGAGTCTGCATGATACCAACCGTCATTGAACAATCCGCCAGAGGCGAACGCGCGTTTGACATCTACTCTCGGTTGCTGCGGGAGCGAATCATCTTTTTGGGTACCCAGGTGGATGACACCATCGCCAACTTGATCGTGGCTCAGATGCTGTATCTGGAGTCTGAGGATCCCGAAAAAGATATCTACCTCTATATCAATTCCCCCGGTGGTGGCGTCTACGCGGGCATGGCCATCTATGACACCATGCAGCATATTCAGCCCCAAGTCTCGACGATTTGCATTGGGTTGGCGGCCAGTATGGGAGCCTTCTTGTTGGCCGCTGGAGCTCCGGGCAAACGGATCTCACTGCCCCACTCTCGCATCATGATCCACCAACCTTTGGGGGGAGCCCAAGGCCCAGCCACTGATATCGAGATCCAGGCCAATGAGATCATGTTTATCAAGCGCACCCTCAACCAGATTTTGGTGGAGCACACTGGCCAAGTTTTGGAGCGGATTGAGCGGGATACCGATCGCGATAACTTTATGACCCCTGAACAGGCTCGTGATTATGGGCTGATCGACCAAGTGATCGGCAAGCGCACTCAGCCAGTTTTGGCTGCGGTCTAGAGAACTCCACATTCGCTTTTTGAGTTGATTGAGAGGGATCCTTCTGCTAGAGGGATCCTTTTTTTGTGTGGGGTTGCCCATGAACTCCTGGCTAGAGAGAGGTAGCGGGGAACTCGACGAAAGAAAGCCTGATCATGAGCTCCAACTATCCACTGGCCAGCCCACAAACTGGCACTTGTCTTTCCCATCCATTCGCGAGAGGAACAAGACTAAGAGAATACTTTCACGCCAGGGATCCCAACGATGCGTTATAACAACACCTTGTACTCTTTGGGCGGGCTGGGGGTTTGCTTCATCATTGTTGGGGGCATCCTCTTCGGCCTGTTTCGCTTTTTTGATATCGCGATCGGTGAATTAGCTGATTGGGCGATTGGCATCACTATGTTTTGGTGGCTGATCGTGATCGTCACCATTCCCTGGTCGATTTATTTTCAAGCCCGCGAAACCCGCTATCAGGCTGAGACCTCAATTCAAAGAGGGATCCGGGTGGCTCCTGAATCCTTGAGCTATGTCCAAGGTGTGGTCACATGGTCATTGCGGATCGCCATTGGCCTCCATCTGGTCTCAGCCTTAGGCTATTATTTGTTAGCGGTGTGGGAGGTGACCCCCATTGCCAACGTCAGCTCAATGGCTGCTTTGTTGCTTACAGGGCTGCGACCTGCTGTGCGGGCCTATGAGTATCTGGCTGATCGGTTGGCCCAACTGCAAGGGGAGATCCTGGTCCCTCGCGAGGATGCCATTCATCTGGGACAGATGGTTAGACAGCTGACTCAGCAGGTGGAGGCGCTGCAGGAAAGTTTGGATCCCGGTAGACCCGACAGTTGGGCCTATCAACAGACCCAAACCCAAATGCAATTGAGGCGGGATGTGGGCCGGATTCAAGCCCTGCTAGAACAACTAGAGGCGACGAATGAAGTGGCCCATGAGCGGCTCAGTCGAGAGGCTCAGCAGTCCATCGCTCAACTCAGCGTCGATAGCCAATTTTTAAACCACGTGCGCGAGATTGTTCGCTTTGTCAAAGAATCATAGAACCAAAACGTTATCAGAAGATAGGTTACTCGGGCTGGGATCCCGAGGTGAGCTGCTGTAATTGCTGTTCTAGCTGAGCGATCCGTTGAGACAGCTGTTGATTGGTGGTCATCAGTTCTTGGGCCCGACTACTGAGATAAGGATCCGACTCCCACCAGTTGATGCCGATCTCGCGGGCCTTGTCCACCGAGGCCACCAAGAGCCGAATCCGAATGCTGAGCAACTCCACATTGCCCACTGAGACAGTGATATCTCCAGCGATGACAATGCCTTTGTCCAGCACCCGCTCCAGCACATCCGCCAGAGTGGAGGCACTGCTTGATGTGATCATGGGCTTGGAACTTACGGGCACAGGGATCCCTCGGGATGGGGCAGACAGGATACGAAGTTTGAATGATGTTGAGACTGAGGCGGCTCAAGCATGAAACCATAGGATACCTTCAATGGAGGCAGTCCATAGGCCAACTGTAACCAACTTAGGCTCATTGATCTAGACAGCCTTAGCAAAACACGCCTGTTATCGATGAGAGAAATCGATGAGAGAATCGGTTAGGGCAGTTGATCCAACAAGTGAGTCAAGAGGGCTTCTGCATCCTCATGCTTTTCGGTACCGGCCCGTGATAGCAACACATCACTACACAGCATCCTAAAGTCATCATCCCCTTTGCCCACTTCTAACTCATGCTCCTTGACGATCCGCCCGATCATCAGGCAAGAACGCAGGCTGGGAGTCTTGGTGATGTTGATCTTGCGGCGGTAAGCCCGGACGACATGGACAATTTTGAGGGCATCAGAGGCAGACAGTCCCACCCGAACGGTGAGAATCTCCTTCTCAGTTTCGATGTCTGGATCCCCAATATCAATGGTGATCATCCGATCCAAAAGAGCATCTTGGGTTTTATGAACCCCATGATATTCATCGGGGTTGGAGGTGAAGATGGCCCGAAATTGGGGATGCACCCGGAGATACTCAGATTGGTTGCTATCGGGTGGCATCACCAACAGTTTTTCTTCCAGGGCGCTGAGGAGAGCATTGTTGGCCTCAGGACGAGACCGGTTGAACTCGTCATAGATGAGTGTAAACCCCTCTCGACAGGCCAAGGTGAGACGGGCATCCACCCACCGCTGTTGCATATCGTCTTCTGTCTTCACCACCGAATGGATGTAGTTGTCCACCACCCGCCGATGGGTGTATCCCGTGCGTCCACCGATCAGATCGGTGGAATTAAACTGATCATCCCCAAACATCAACATCAAGGGGCGGCCCACCAGGCTACCCAGGTGCATGGCCAGGGTGGTCTTACCCGTGCCCGATGGCCCCCGCAAATGCACCGGAAAGCCAGATTGCAGATAGCGCAAGGCCCGCCGCACCAGCTGTTCGGTATGGGGTGTATTGACAAACTGACGGGGGCGCGCCTGCAAAACAGTGGTCATTAACGGATCCTCAAAAACTCCTAGCCCCGAAACCCCCCGTGGGATCCCAGTCTGGATAAGTGGCCTAGCTTTAGTTAACGATATCCTCTCTCAACGATTGTGGCTCAGGCGGTCACAGTCGAGGAGGACACCATCCGCCGCAAAATTGTCAAGATATCCGCCGGATCCATGCCCAGATCGCTAGCTCCCTGGGTGAGTAAATCCCGCACTAGGTCGCGGTTGCCAATCACCTGGAGGAGGCTCAGGCCAGGCTCCTGTTGCTGTAGATCGCCGATGTAGGCATTGACATAGGCCAAAATATCAGACTCGCTCAGTTCCTCCGCCCACTGACCCGCAGGGGCTTCTACAGACGGTAGATCCTCTGTCCAAATCGACTCAGGCTCCGTCAAGTTATCCTCGACCCATTCCTCAGCAGGGGCCTCTTCAGCGGGCAGATTCCAGACGCTTTCCATGGCAACAACTTCAGGATAAGGAGATTCATCCACCACCCCGTCAGTCATTGCTGTCTGTTCAGCGATCACCTCATCAACCAGCGCTTCAACCTCTGCCTCTAAATGTTCTGACACAGGCTCTGTGCCCCATTCTGAATTGGGATGGGGATCCCACCCGTTACTGGATACATGATCAGAGGCAGCAGGGCTCGATGTTGGCGTTGATGTCACATCAGCTTGTCTGGGAGCTTGCACCGGGATCCCTTCAACGCCCCAAACCGTCAGCCGCAAGTCATCTGTAAAGGCCACCAGATTGTTCCGCATTTCTTGGGCAGCGGCTTGACGTTGACTGGATAAATCCTGTAGTTGTCCTGAAACTTCAGATTGCAGGGACTGATGAAAGTCTTGCAGAGTGCTCTGTTGTCGCACTGCCAGATCCTGACGATTACTAGCCAACTCCGCCAAGTGCTCAGCCATATCACTGTTGAGCTGGAGGCCAAATTGAGCGAGAGCGTTCCGTAACGTATCCCCCATATCCTGACGCTGTTGCTGCAGAGTTTCCACCTTCAGAGCACTTTCAGCCGCTATTCTCTCCGCAAAGGCTTGCAAGGAATGATGGAGTTTAGCGCTCATCTCGAGACGGGATTGTCCTGTTTGGGCCAAAGACTGACGCACTCCTTCGGCAAACTCAAGGCAAGTCTGACGACGAACTTGATCCGCTTTGACTTTGTTAGCCGCTTGTGCTTCACGAGTCTGCTGCTGCACCTGTTGCCGTTGAGTCTGAAACTCTCGGATCCCTGCGGCACGTTCAGCCAATTTTTGTTGGCGTATTTGCCGTTCCTTCTGCCACTGTTGACGAAGAGCTTGTTGTTTTTCTTGTCGGGCTCGGCGAGAGGATTCCAACAAGCCCGCAGTGCGCTGGGTACGTTGTTGCCGCTCGGTTGTCCACTGCTCTCTCAGGCTCATAAGGCTGATTTCCTCCGCAAATTCTGGTCAACAGGTACACATCTGAAGCCTAATCATCCCCAAAGGCTGGTTACGCTACCGCATCCAAAAGCCCAGTCATACTTTCGTTACATCACTTGAGCTGGCTTAACAGGTTAGACAGGTTAAGGGGATTAGATCCCTGCCTCAGCCATCTAGTTGAGAGTTGTCCATGTGGAAATTGGGATGATCGCAATGATCCTGAAATAATTCAGAAGTACATCAGGATCTGGTTTCAGAGTCGAGAGACTTCAAGCCGCTAAACGTTATAAGCTTACCCCTCAACCACAGTCTTCAGATCCCCTAGTCTAGTCTCTGGGAAATCTAGTCTCTGGAAATGGTGCGGGTACAGTGGCCTGCAAGACTCTTCATAAAGAAGACTCATTATCACAGGCCACTGGATGAAGTGGTCATGAACCCCCTGACTTCATTAAAACTTATCAGAGTTAAAGTTCAACAGAGGAAGTTCAATGGCCCTGAAGGCATGATTCTGAAGCCGTTCTCTGATGCTCTGGTGTCTTGACCAAGTATTTCGAGGAGCAAGTTGTAAGCAGAGCATCAAAGTCAACTCAGAAACTAGGCGGCAGGAGCAGCAGCCGTGGCGGTCAAGCCCACAGCTTCCGCATACTTGAGGTAGGTTTCCACAGAGGCCACCACCACACGGGCTTCAATAGCCAGCAATTCGATACCGACCAAGGAGACCCGCACCCAGGCATCAATAACGATCCCTTTATCCAAAATCCGATCAATAACTTCAGCCAAGCTTGAAGAGGAGTTAACTTTTTCGACAGCCATGATTCGTACGCTCCAGCGCAGACTACCTTTTTATTGTGAACAGTTTTGCCACATCAAGCACCAGTAAGAACACCTAAAAACCAATAAGTTTATTTTCATACACTGGAAAAAACTTAACATTTACATTGTGAGCATTGATGCCGCGATCGGGTCAACGTCAAGTCATTCAATCAAGCTAATGTTAAAAGGGTTGCTCCTCCACTAAAGACCCAATTTAGAACCACAAAAGCTCCCACAAAGGCCAAGGGGATCAGCCCTGCCAGTCGCCACCAGGGCAACTCAAAAGCCACCGCCAGGCCCCAAAGCTGCCAACTCAGCCACCATACCACCACGGCCACCGCCAGCATCGATCCCCACGGGGATCCCAGGGCTAAGGCTGGAGCCACCAACAGCCAGGGCAAGCCTGCAAATCCCATTACGGTCAATAAAACCGGCAGGCTGAGGGACCGCCCCAAGCAAAACCCAATTGCCCATAGTATCCCGCAGAGACTGAGCCAAGCCACCCAGCCCGATACAATGGTGGCCAGCACTCCCGCCGGATTTCCGCCGGTCTGTCGCGCTCCATCCACAGCACTGATCAGGGCTACCGCCAGAGCGGCCTGTCCCAAAACCGGCTGTTCCCGCAATCGGGCAAAGGCTTGCTCTGGCAGAAACCAGATGCCGTAGAGGTTTTCCAGCCAGGACGCTAGCATGGGCTCTATTTCCTACTTGATGGGGTTCTCTTAGGCTACAGCAGCCAAATCCAATCTGGGATCCCAAACGTCTTAGTGACAGGGGCTACTTCAGCCCAGGTTCTCCTGATCTTGAAGCTCTTTCAGAATCCCTATGGTTGCTGAATCCCAGCCTGTCTAGACCATAATCCATCAATATATGTAGATGTCTAGATATGTAAGCCTGTTGATAGGAAGCCTTTCTTGACCTGATGTTGACCTTATTCAGTTGGATTCTGCATGAGTGAGCTGATACTGACCGACTTATCCAAGCAGTTCAAAGGGATCCCGGTGGTCTCTGACCTCAACCTGCTGGTGGAGTCGGGCGAGATCGTGGCCTTAGTGGGGCCATCCGGGTGTGGCAAATCCACCACCTTGCAGATGATCGCCGGGATCCTGGCTCCAGATAGTGGCTTGCTCGAATTGGGGGGACGGCGCTTGAACGGGATCCCGCCCGAGCGACGCGGCATCGCCATGATGTTGCAGCGGGGCTTGCTATTTCCCCATCTCAGTGTCGGAGAGAATGTCGCCTTTGCCCTCAAGATGAAGGGGATCAATCGGCCTGATCGTGAGGCTCAAGCCCAAGCCATGCTGGAGCGTGTCCACTTGAGTCAGTTTGGGCAGCGGCGACCCTCCGAGCTATCGGGGGGGCAGGCTCAGCGGGTAGCTCTGGCTCGGTCTTTGATCATGCAGCCCCAGCTCCTTCTCCTGGATGAGCCCCTTAGCGCCCTGGATGCCAATCTGCGAGATCAGATGCAGGCTTTGATTTTAGAACTTCAGGCTCAGTTAGGGCTGACAACGCTATGGGTGACCCATGACCAAGCTGAGGCCAGTTTGATAGCCCATCGCATCGGTCTCATGTTTGCCGGATCCCTGGCGCAAGTGGGATCCCCAGCGGAGTTTTATCAACATCCCCACTCTGTCGCTGTGGCCCGCTTCTTTGGGGGCATTAACTTTTGGCCGGGACTGGCAACGGGATCTGGAGTGACTCTTGATGGTGGCCCGCGCCTTACCCTTCAGAGTCCCGTCTATGGCTCGACGCAGGTGACCATTCGCCCTGAGCGGGTGGAGGTTTACGACCGTGTCCCCGCCAGTGTCAATGCGCTAGAGGCGCGAGTGGTGGCCCGCCGCTTTAGTGGCATCCAGCAGCGACTTAGCCTGCAAATGGTCGGGATCCCCAGTTCTCCGCCTTTTTCGATTCAGGCTTGGTTACCCCCAACGCAACCGATCCGGGAGTTAGAGCGGGTTTGGGTGGTGTTGCCTCCAGAGGCTCTCTGGTGCATCCCCGGCCCAAGCTCTGAGGTGATATCGGCTGGGATCCCGCAGTTGTCACAGATCGCTTCTTGACCGGGCCGCCCAGAGGAGTACTCATCTTTGTTCTTGATCAACTTTGTCTTTGATCAACATCCCAATATCCAAAAGGACCATTCATGATCGATCTCAATGCGATGGGTTCGCTACGACGGCGGCAGGCTTTGCAGTTATTGGGTGCTCTGGCCTCCAGCTCTCTGTTGATGAGACCAGGATCCCGGCGGGTGATGGCACAGTCTTTAGATCCAGGATCCCTCATTTGGGACGATGTGCTGGTGCAGGCGCGGGGCACACGGGTGAACTGGGCCATGTGGAGCGGCAGCGATATCATCAATGGCTATGTGGATGGCTGGGTGGCGGAGCGACTCAAGGCTGATTACGACATCACCCTCAATCGGGTACCACTGGGGGATACTGTCGAGGCGGTGAACAAAGTGGTGGGGGAAGTCCAGTCCGGATTGACCAGCGGGGGGGATATTGACCTGATCTGGATTAATGGGGTCAACTTCCGCACCCTCAAGCAAGGGGAGCTGCTCTATGGGCCGTTTGTGGATGTGCTGCCCAGTGCGGAGTTTTATAGCTTTGGGGATCCCAGGGTAGGAACTGATTTTGGCCTGCCCACTGAGGGCTACTCAGCCCCCTATACGGGCAGCTATTTTGCCATGGCCTACGATGCCGCCCGCTTCAGCGATCCCCCCCAATCCTTTGACGAATTGCTGATCTGGGCCGAGGCGAATCCCGGTCGCTTTGGTTATGTTGCCCCTCCCGATTTCAATGGCAATCGCTTTTTGCTCAGCCTTTTGTATGGGGTGACAGGCGGTTTTGAGCAGTATGTGGGATCCGAGTTTGACGAAGCCCTCTGGGAGGAAAATTCACCGCAGGTGTTTGAGTACCTAGCTGCCCTTAAACCCCATCTCTGGCAACGGGGATCCACGTATCCTCCCAGCCAAGCCCGCATTGCCGATCTGTTTGCCAATGGTGAGATCTGGCTGATGCCCTTCTTTGTGGGGGATGCAGCGGTGCGGATTACGGAGGGGCAGTTTCCCTCTACCACGACTGTCTATGCCATTCCGGGGGCCATGCTCAATGACCCTTCTTTTACCGCCATCCCGGTCAATGCAGCTAATCCAGCGGGGGCCATGGTGGTGGCTAATCTATTGGCCAGCCCAGAGGGGCAGCTAGAGAAACTCAAGCCTGAGGTCTGGGGGGATCCCCCGCTGATCGATATCAATTCCCTGCCAGAAGACTTACAAACGGACTTTGCCGAGGTAGAAGCCAACTATGGATTACCCCTGCGTGATCTCATTGCCGATGCAGTACCAATTGTCAATGCCGACTATACGACACGCCTTGAAGAAAACTGGCTCAGACAGATAGCTACTCTTTGACCCAGTGAATACCGCTAATCTTGTGATACATAGATTACAGAATTGATCTACAAGTGCAACAAGAATTACACTTAGTATAAACTTGTGTACGGGTTTATGCTCAAATGTGTCATGTCTTCGAGTTTCGACTCAGTTTATTTACCTGGCCCTGAAGATACCACTCAACTGACTGGTGGCCATCAGCCCGTTGGGCCTCCGGGGCAAGACTGCCTCTTGGTTCTTTATGCGCTTGACCCGGCATTGATCGGGCGACAGTTTTTACTGGTGGACTTGCCTCTGTCGGTGGGACGTAGTGCCCAGAACACGATTATGCTCAGGGATCCCAGCATCTCTCGTTACCATTGCCGCATTGAACAGCATGAGGACGGTTATCTGATCTGTGACTTGGGATCCCGCAATGGGAGTCGTCTCAACGGTCAGAAGGTCGAAATCGCTCCATTGCAGCAGGGGGATCACATCAAGATTGGCACCTCTATTCTCAAGTTTTTGGGAGGCCAAGATATTGAACTTCAATATCACGAAACCCTATTTCGCATGGCCATGATAGATGGGCCAACCGGGATCCATAACAAGCGCTATTTTATGGAAACGCTGGAGCGAGAGATTAGTCAGGCCCGCCGCTATGGATCCCCTCTATCGCTATTGATGCTGGATATCGATCATTTCAAAACCGTTAATGATTGCTTCGGTCACTTAGCTGGAGACTACGTTCTTTGGGAGTTGGCCCAGTTGCTGACCGGTCGGATCCGGGCTGAGGATACCGTCGCTCGTTATGGAGGTGAGGAGTTTTGTGTGGTGTTGCCCCACACCGAAAGGGATGGAGCGCTGGCCCTAGCCGAAAATCTTCGCCAGACTATCGACCATTATCCTTTTGTATTTATGAACCAGCAGATCTCTGTGACGGGTTCGGTGGGTCTGGCTCAGTGGCAACCATCGATGAGCAGGATGCAACTGATTGAAGCTGCAGATGCAATGCTTTATGCGGCTAAGCAGGTAGGCCGAAATAGGGTGATGGGTTAGAGGGTGACCCAGCGGCTGGGGGCAGAAGGTGCGATAGAGGCACGCCAGATACATATTGGAACTAACTGGTGATCTCAAATAGACAGGAGTAGCTGCTACAAAACTTGCGCTCATGCTCAGGGCACCTTCTCCGGATCCTGGCAGTATAGTTGAGTGCAGCAGACGTGCTGAGGGATCCCATGCCCGACTCCATCCCCCCGACTCCACTCGCCAGCCAGCTTTTGCCCCCCCAGCTTTTGCCTCCTATGTCTCATTCTCCTCACCGCTCTACCCCTGTGGCACTGTCTTCTCTGCGATGGGGTTGGCGGGGGGCAGGGATCCTGGTGGCCGCCCTTTGCCTGGGATCCCCGGCCAGTCTGGTGGGGTTGGAGGTTGAGCCTGCGCAAGCCCAATCCACAGTGGCCCAGTTGGCCCGCATTGAATCCTGGCAATTTGATCCCACCTCGGGTCGGCTGGAGATCTCTACCCAAGGAGCCACCCGCCCTTCCCTCTTTGTTCTCCAAAATCCAGATCGAGTGGTGTTGGATTTCCCCAATACTCGCCTGGGATTGGAGCCGCAGACCACCCCCTATTCGGGTCGAGTTGAGTCAGTGCGGGCGGGGCAAATGACCGACACCACCACTCGCTTTGTGTTGGCACTGGCTCCAGGGCAGTCCATCGCTCTAAATCAGCTACAACTGGAAACCGCTAATGCTCAGCGGTGGGCCGTACAGTTTTTGCCAGTGGGATCCCCCAATGCCGCACCTTCTTCTGTGGCGGGATCCAGTCCGACCTCGCTGCTTCCCCCGCCACCCTTATCGACGCCCCAGCTAGCGCCTCCACTCCTCACACCACCGCCTGCCCCCCCGGCTCCTCGACCTGCGCCGCCGCTGGCGACGTTGCCACCTGCTAGTCTGGTTCCCCCTGCACTCCTTACCCCTCCTTTTGCAGGAGGTCAGGTGCAGATCCAGTCTCTGTCTAGTACCCCAGATGGATTCTTGGTACGCACCACTGGGCCCGCCAATGCGACGGTGCGGCGGGTGCCCGACCCCGACCGAATTGTGGTGGATCTGCTCAATACCACCCTCAGCTCGGCCCTGACCCAACGATCGCTGACGGTCAACCAACTGGGGGTGCGTACCCTGCGGGCGGGCCAATTTGAGCCAACTGTGGCCCGAGTAGTGCTGGATGTAGACTCCACCGTGGGGGATTGGGAAGCTCGCTACGATGCCCAACTGGGTGGCCTCAAAATTGCTCCAGCTGGCGGAGCCAGTCAGGCCAGTCTGATCCCCGATGCCCCCTCCAACTACAGTGGCCCCCTTGCCACCATTCAGGCGGTACAACTGCTGGGGGATCAGCTCACCATCAGCGGCGATGGCTTCTTGTTCTATCGCAGCGGCTGGGATCCTGACAGTGGAGCTTATCGGATCACCGTGCGGCCAGCTCGATTGCCCAACAGTCTGCCGGATCCGGGCTTGCCCCCCAATGGCCCGGTTGACCGGATTCGTTTTGTGCAGGAAACCCCGGAAACTGTCACCATCCTGGTGCAGCCTGTCGAAGACTTTAATGTGGTGGAGCCAAATCCTGGTCAGGGATCCCGCCGCATCACCCTTCAACTGCAATCGTTAGATGGATCCCCGCTGGCCTCTCCTGGCCTCTCCCTACCGGGCCTGTCATCACCCACTATCCCAGCTCAGCCGGTTCCGGGGCAAGTGGTGGTCGCCATCGATCCCGGTCATGGAGGTCGGGATCCTGGGGCTATTGGCGTAGGTGGGATCCAAGAAAAGCTGGTCAACATGGAGATTGCCCGCCGAGTCACCCAACGGCTAGAGGCGGCGGGCTATGGGGTGATCATGACCCGTACCGATGACAGAGAAGTCTTGCTTCAGCCCCGAGTCGATCAGGCGGTGCGATCCAACGCCACCATTTTCGTCAGTATCCACACCAATGCCCTCGATCGCTCAGGGGTACGGGGGATCGAAACCTATTACCTCAAACCCGATAGCGAAAGTCTAGCTACTACGCTTCACCGGGCCATCGTGGCGGGATCTGGTGCGCCCGACCGGGAGGTACGCCGAGCCCGATTCTTTGTGGTACGAGAGACGCCAGTGGGAATGCCCTCAGTGCTGTTGGAGCTGGGCTATCTCACCAACCCCGAAGAAGGCCGACTCCTAGCCACCCCTGAGTATCAAGACCGCCTAGCCCAGGCGATCACCGATGGGATCCTGGCATATCTGGGAAATCGTTGAATGGATGCCAGGCGATTTCCATCGATCAAGGCCCGTACCAAAGGATAAGGTCAGCCGCCACACATCAAGGAATTCTGATGGACAACTCAAGAAGACCCAAACAGGAAAACCCTTTG
>JBHJNR010000209.1:0-3961 GCA_050330615.1 Cyanophyceae cyanobacterium | reverse complement strand
CAGATGTTTGACAACGAATATGACCTAGCCATGAGCGTCATTAAGGGGATGGAGGCGCGCAGTCAAGCTGGGCATTACCCACTGGAGCGTTTTATGTTTAATTGCACCTAGCTACTTATCTTTTCATTTTCCAGCGCCCCTTAAATGAGTGCTCCTGATTGCGTAGACTTACGCTCAATCGCCTGAGTAAAGCAAAGTTTTCACCAGAAAAACGTCAAAAGAACCTCAAAGTGCTGTCTGATTCTGAGGTCAAGTTTCCTGGCTTGCTGAGGACAGTCGTAGCAAAGACTTACCAGCCTAAAGGCACGGGGATTCGGTTTAGGTGAGCAATACAGCTTGTTCATTTGTTATCTGTGACGACTCTTACCCCAAGCCATCTATACTTCAGTGGAGAGAGGGGAAATCTTGTGATAGGTAGTTACTGAACAGGCTGTAACAGTTGCCATTGTTCAGCGTCCCGTCAGGTTGACGATTCACCACTGGGCGATAGCTCAGCCAGGAGGGCTGGGTAGCGGACAAAAAGCCGTCACACTTTTGAGTCATTCTAGTAGTTGACCTATGCACCAAGCCGACAAGGCAGAACACCATCGATATGAACCTGATCAATAGGATGGATTTTCGCCACTGGCGGGGGGATCTTTTGGGGGGGCTGACAGCAGCGATTGTGGCCTTGCCCTTGGCTTTAGCCTTTGGAGTTGCCTCTGGGGCAGGGGCGATTGCGGGGCTGTATGGATCCATCATTGTGGGCTTCTTTGCCGCTCTGTTTGGCGGCACTCCCACCCAGGTGTCTGGCCCAACTGGCCCCATGACAGTGGTGGTGACTACCGTGATCACGGTGTTGGTCACTCGTTACCCGGATTCAGGGTTAGCGATGGCCTTCACGGTGGTAATGCTGGGGGGGCTACTCCAGATCTTATTTGGGGTGATGCGGCTGGGGCAGTACATCACACTGTTGCCCTACACCGTCATCTCTGGCTTTATGTCAGGCATCGGCATCATCATCATCGTGCTGCAAATCCCGCCGTTGCTGGGCTATGCCGGATCAGGGGGGGTGGTGGCCACGTTGCAACAATTGCCCGGTTATCTCAGGGATCCCAATGGGCCAGCGGTGTTCCTCGGGATCCTGACCTTGCTGATGGTTTTTCTCGTTCCCCGCAAAGTCAACCGGTTTCTTCCTGCCTCCCTGTTGGCCTTGGTGGTCGGCACTGTGATCTCAGTGGTGATGTTTGGGGATACCGATCTGGCCCGAATTGGCGGGATCCCTAGCGGTCTGCCCACCTTCCAGCTCCCCACCTTCAATTTGGCTGAGTTGGCCGATATGCTCCGGTATGGCTTGATGCTGGCGGTCTTGGGATCCATTGACTCGTTGTTGACCTCCCTGGTGGCGGATAGCATCTCTCGAACTCAACATGACTCTGACAAGGAACTGATTGGTCAGGGCATTGGCAACCTGCTCTCGGGCCTGTTTGGGGGGTTGCCCGGTGCTGGGGCCACCATGCGAACGGTGGTGAATGTGCAATCGGGCGGCAAAACTCCCCTGTCGGGCATCATTCACGCGGGGGTGCTGATGGTGGTGGTGTTCCTGGCGGGGCCTTTGACAGCTCAGATTCCCAATGCAGTGCTGGCAGGGCTTTTACTCAAGGTGGGGATCGATATTCTCGATTGGGGTTTCATCAAGCGTGCGCCGCGTCTCTCGATGAAAGGAACTGGCGTCATGTATCTGGTGCTGTTTTTGACGGTGTTTGTGGATCTGATCACGGCGGTCTTGGTGGGGGCCTTTGTGGCCAATGTTCTGACCATCAAGCGGCTGACGGATGTGCAAAACAGCCAGATGCAGACCATTACCGATGCCAAAGAGGGACAAAACCTCAGCTTGGCCGAACAGGAGATTCTCACCGCTGCCCACGGAGAGATCCTGCTCTTTCAGTTGGGGGGGCCGATGAGCTTTGGGGCCGCTAAGAGCATCACTCGCCGCATCGCCTTTTTCAAGGGCTATCAAGCCCTGATCTTAGATCTGAGCGAGGTTCCCACCATTGGGGTGACAGCAGCTCTGGCGGTGGAATCCATCGTC
Organism: Cyanophyceae cyanobacterium; assembly: GCA_050330615.1. GTDB lineage: Bacteria > Cyanobacteriota > Cyanobacteriia > Thermostichales > Thermostichaceae > JAAUUM01. Next base: position 1,890 of record JBHJNR010000209.1, on the reverse strand, counting down.
CAAGATTCGCTCCAACGCCGCCGCAATATCTGGATCATCACCACCTCTACACAGGTCAAGGATCGGATTGATTCGCTGGAGTTACATCAATTGTCTGACCCATCCCCAGGAATATCAGGGATCCCTGGTGGAAAACACTCCCAAATCTTTCAAACCAGTGACCGCCTACAGGCATTGGAGGCTGCCCTGACCCTGATCAATAGCAGCGCAGTAGAGATGAATGTAGCGACTTGACCATCAACACTTGAACATCTGGCAGTTGTTGGAACACTGCTTTGACTTTTTCGACCGTCAAGGCAACGGAATTGCGGATCAATCTAGCAACTTCTGAGGGGGTGAGCTAAGGGTGGCCTCTTTGAGGAGGTCTAAGGCTCTGCCGACGCGCTCGTGATTGGTGATGGCCATGATTAAGATCTGTAGAGTGCTACCGTGTACTCTATCTTTCACGACTTCAAGTGAGAGTAGAATGGTGTCACTTGAGATAGGACAGTGAGAGGATCCCTATGCCAAGACAATCGAGTTCTGGAGTAGTGCTGGAGAAAGAATCCTCCGATCTGCACTATTCGGATGTGTTGACGTTTGTGGAAGCGAATCAGTTGAGGAAAGAAGAGATGTGGGTGGTAGTGGGCATCTCAGCCAGTACACATTTTCGCTATCTCAAGAAGGATCCGGTTTTAAAGCCAGAGACAGTGGATCGAGTGCGGCGGATGCAGCGGCTCCATCGGCAAGCGTTGGGGGTGTTTGAGGATGTGGAAGAGACGAATCGCTGGATGGCCACACCAAAGGCTTATTTGCAGGGGCAAACTCCTTGGTTATCTTTGGCAACCGATGAAGGGGCTAAACGGGTGGAGGAGATGTTGTATCGGGCTGAGTATGGGATGTTTGGCTAGTGCAGGTTTGGCGAGTCTGTAAGGAGAAACATCGGGCAACGGCTTTCTCAGGGGAGGGGGGGCTTTATGCGTCGTCGCGCTGGATGCCACAGGGATTGAGGGTGGTGTATGTGGCGGAGAGTTTGGCGTTGGCGAGTTTGGAGGTGTTTGTTCATTTGGAAAGTGACCGGATTCCATTGGTGGCGATTCGGGCTAGATTGCCGGAAGGGATCCCAATGGAAATGGTGACGGTGGCACAGCTGGAGGCGATGGATCCTGAGTGGCAATCGGTGGAGGCTTATGGGCGATTGCAAGCGATGGGAAAAGCGTGGTGGCAGGCGGGGCGAACGCCAGTGTTGCAGATGCCATCGGCGATTGTGCCGGTAGAGTTTAACTATCTACTAAACCCTGAGCATCCTGAATTTCGGGTGGTATTGGATCCACCGTTGGAGTTTCGTTTAGATCCTCGGATGTGGAAACAAAGGTAAGGGCAAGAATTACGTGATTTGGGTAGATGAGGGGATGTGTGGGTGACTCAGATCAGAAAAGAAGTGGGCTGTAACCCTCTACAAAGGGACGCTGAAGGGTAATCGGTTTAGCGTACTTGGGATTGTCGGGATAGCTGACAGTCCTGGGAAATTTTTTGAGGAGAACATCATCCACGGTGTTGAAGTAGTCAACTTGCATTCTGATGGCGGTGGCGACGTGAGTGGCATCGACGGGTTTGATGCCGTAGGTTCTGGTGATGTAGCGACTAATTTCGGCGACTTCTCGTTCTTAGGCAGCGAGTTCTAGCCAGGGCATTTCAAAGAGTTGTTTGATAATGGTTTCACAAAGATTGGGATCCAGCTTTTGACTTGGATCTCTGAGGGGGTGACAGAAAGGCAGAAAGGGAGTCAGGGCAAGGGGTTGCAGGGATACGACGAAAAAGGGTAGACCCGAAAGAGCCTACCCAAAACCAAATATGTTCCCCCAATCCTATCAGACACACCTCCAACGTCAACTGTCCCCCCAGCACTGG
>JBHJNR010000208.1:0-2842 GCA_050330615.1 Cyanophyceae cyanobacterium | reverse complement strand
CATTACCAAAACCTCCAGAGGCTGCGTAAGACCAATACTTTGCTTGCAAGGTGGAGGCAGCGGCTGTTGAAACAGGAAGCCCGTGCTGTATGCGTAGCATCAGCGTCGGGTACTTCACGTGTGGTTGTTTTGGGAGGCAATGGAATATGACCCCTTCGCTATTAGGCCGCTGGCAAACTCGATTATTTCTGTTAGGAACGGTGGGGGTGATCTCTACCTTGCCCTTTGCTTTAGGGTGGTTGGGAGCGGGGGCTAGCTTTATTTATTTTTGGGTATTGTTCTACGTCGGTCTGCTGGGATTAGGGTGGGATGTGCTCTATGACCTGGCTATCCGCTTCTCTTGGGATTATGACTGGCCAGGGATCCTACAGTTGGTGGCAGGGTTCTGGGAGGGACTGTTCTTGTCGGTGCTGCTCAGCCAAGTGGGACTACCCTTTTTAAATCGAAACGGCTTTATTGGCTGGGATTTTTGGCTGCATTACAGCTGGGTTTGGGTTTGGATCTATCTCAGCTCTTGGGTGGTGATGCGGCTGCTATTTCCCCGCTGGCGACACCGAGGCGGCGAATGGATCGATCGGTGGCCGCACCAGAACTAGGGTGAGGCGGGCGGAAAGTTTCAGGGTCTATCAGTCAGCACCTCCTCGTCCAGAACACCTTTATTCAGAAGCCGGTTAAATAAATCCTGGATCAGACTGTGGGGGATCCCGATGGGCCAGAAGCGTTTGGCAATCTCACCCGCTGTCTGCTTGCCAGTCACAATTTGTTGGGCGATCGATGTCAGTACCGGATCGCCCGTGAACTTTCTCTTCAAATAGCGACTGTTGAGTCCAAAGCCATCGGGCAGTGGCTCAAACGCTAGATCCTCGCGGAACCGCAGGCGATGCTCTGGTCTGATCTCGGTGGGCATCTGCTGCTCAATCATGCGCTGCAACACCTCCCCCAAGTCATCTCCACAGCTGAAGGATCCCGTTGCCAAAATCTGGTAGCCCAATGGCCATCGCACACTGGCATTGCAAGGGGTGATGAGCTGGACACTCCGCTCCACCATATTAAAGAGGAAGCCCGAGACGCAGGCGATGGTGCCACCCGGTAAAAAATGATGGTCTTTGACCTGGTCAGGCTTGGCAGTCATAGTCTCCAGAGAGCGACCCGCTTTTGCCTTAGCCACGTCGGTGTGGGGCATTTGCAACACCAACTCCACTTGGGCCAGCTCATCTGGGGTATATTCTGCATGAACCCGCTCCAGAATCTTGAGGGAGAGGATCGAGAATCGGTTGACCTTGCAGCCTCGTTCTTGGGAGAGCTTCAGCAGCCGCCGCATACGGTCGGGATCCCGGAGCGGTTGGGCGGTGGTGGTTTGGGGAAACAATCCCATCTGGTTGGCATACTCCAGACAGAAAACTTCGTAGTCAGGATTATCTAGTGGATCCGTGGCCCAGTAGCAGAACCCAGCCGTCGCCGCTGGCCCCAACACCCCTTTTAGGGTGTCAAGAGTCTCCTGCCAAAGGGATCGATTGTCAGAGGTATCGCGAAAGATATCCCCCAATTTGGGGGCTGAAATACCACAAAACCAACATCCCACCGAACATCCCTTGCTCAGCTCAAAGACCGCAGGGGAATGGACAATATTGCCATTAAACGATGGCCCTAATTCACTATCACACCGTCGAATCTGCCGCTGTCGCCAGTGATGATAGGCCATGTTTGCCGAGCGATCCCCGATATCCCGCAGGTCGCTCCAGGTCAGTCGTTGATCTGCGAAGGTTTGGTAATCGGCAAGCAGCTTTGAGATAGGGATCTGAGGGGCGTGTTGCTCTACAAAGTTAGGATCCCAGATTGGACGCAGATCTTCTAGATCCAAGTCCAAATCGTGGGCCAAATGGACGGAACTGGGATCCGTAGACAGTTGCTCTCGCAAGTTGGCATCGGCACGAAAACATTCCAAAAAACGTTTAACCCGTACCATTCGAGCGATATCGACATCAATGAGCGTAGTTGTATAAGCCATAGTCATGATGCATTATTCAATGTTGATAGACAAAGTAAAAGAAGGTTTTTTTATTGCTGTTCTGAGCCACAAGAGCATATGTGCCACTGCCCACAACGAACACCCCGCCACCGGCCACCGCATCCAGAGACTCGTCAGATAACTCCTCAGACTCACGAATAGTGGCCTGATCCACGCGAGTCGGCTTTTGCAGGAGCAGCACATAGGCTTGATCAGACTGCTCCTCAAAAATCTTGACCTCCACATCCTCCGGCAACTCAATGCCCAGCTCTTGCTGAATTGTTGCACGGGGGTTGTTTAAAAGCTGTTGACGAAAGGCATCATCCTGCCAAGCTTTAGCCACAAGTTTTAGTTCTAGATCCTTACGGGTCAATACAGCCTGGTGCAATTCATCTCGATCTTCTTGCATAACTAATCTCCGAATAAGCCACAATACAATCTCTGGCTCCACCCCATTCAGTTAGATCCCAGAGAACACCGCATAAAACTTTGAGTTGGTTGAGTCAGCGAAAACCACATTCCATTTCTTGGTACCTATCACCATCACAGCCCCTCCAGCCACTGATTCCAGCTCTGCCTGGGTGAGTTCCTCTGATTCGTGAATTGACGCTTCAACAAGTCGGGGTTTTTGGGGTAGTACCAGATAGAACGAGTTGGGCTTTTCTTCCACCACCTTAAAGCTGCCACCGTCTGGAATAGGTTGGCCGATCTCCTCGGACAAGACAGCTCGGGGATTGACAATCAGGGATTGCCGGTAGGTATCGTCCTCCCAAGCCTTGAGAATGATCTTGCTCTCAATCTCATTGCGGGCCTGCATGGGCACCAACATCTCGT
>JBHJNR010000207.1:0-7744 GCA_050330615.1 Cyanophyceae cyanobacterium | reverse complement strand
GGGTTGGTGGGGCTGTTACCACTGGGGGGCTTTTGGTCACAGGTTGAGCTGATGGATAGTTTTTCCCCGCTCCAGCCCTGGCTGGTGGGTTTGGTAGCGGTGGTCAATGGCCTAACCACATTGGTGTTGGTACGGGCCTTTTGCCTAGTGTTCTTGGGACCAACCCAGATTAAAACCCGTCGTGCTCCGGAGGTGTTTTGGCCGATGGCGGTGCCAATGGTGATGTTGGCGGTGTTGGTGTTGATGAGCCCGTGGCTGCTAACCCAGTGGGATATCGTGGCGGAGTGGACACCAGCCGCCCGTCAGATGGCCGTCATTCTAGTGGGATCCAGCTTGGGGGGCCTGTTTGTTGGTTGGTTCTACTACCTCAGACCGGGATCCCTGCGTCCAATTCAGAAGGCGTGGCCCTTTACCCAGGTGCCAGGGGTGGATACAGTGCGAGACTTGTTTGCTCAGGATTTCTACACGGGCCAGATCTACGAAAAGGTGGTGGTAGCTCCGGTGGCATGGCTAGCGCGGCTGAGTGAAAGTACCGACCGGCAGGTGGTGGATGGGGTGGTTAATGGGGTGAGCTTGGGGACTTTGTTGGGATCCGAAAGCTTAAAGTACACCCTGACGGGCCGGTCACAGCTCTATGTATTGACGATTTTGGCTGCGGTGGTGGCGGCAGTTGTGATGATGCGAACGAGTCTGATTTGAGCCAACTTACGGGACTTAGAGGCGGAGCCAAAATACCAGAGTAGGTGCAGCCCAGATCAGAATCATGCCAAGGCTGAGAAGATTACCTCGCCTGACATCAAAATCTCTCAGGATGCGGGGCCAACTGTAGTGGAAGGCCAGCCTACCGACCAAAACGTCAAAAGCCACCATCAGGAGTAGCCATAATGTGCCGATGGCAATACTCTCCGGGATGCTGCGGGGGGCGATCCAGGGCACGAATACCCAGGCGAGGCTGACCACCACAACGGATCCGATCCCAAACGAGACCAAGCGCGCCCTTCTCAACCCCAGCCGCTTGGCCAAAACCTTAACCCGGAGGATCCCATTGGCGGTCTCACAGAGAGCAATGAGGAAAAAGATCAGGATGGCTTTCAAAAGCATGGGCAACCTCCCCAATATGGCTTGGATAGTGTCGGCCAATCATAGGCGGGCTGTACCCAAAATCATTCTGGGCTTGAAGCTCGCCCCCAACCTCTCCCGTATTACCCCCCCAAGAAAGGGCATCAACTGAGGGGCTTCAACCGCTCAATGCCTGTGGCTGTAGCGATGATTGCCTCACTGGCCATATGGATGAAAAGGCCGTGTTCCACCACGCCAATGGTGCCCTTGAGGGCATCAGCAACGGCGACGGGATCCGACATCGGCTCAAACTTGCAGTCGAGGATGTAATGCTGCTCATCGGTGACATAGGGATCCCCGCTGGCGGTCAGGCGCAGGGTCGGCTCACAGCCCAGAGCCACCACCCGAGAGAAGGTACTCTTCCAGCCAAACCGGACGATCTCCACCGGCAGAGCAAATTTGGATCCCAGTTTCTCCACCTTTTTGGACTCATCCGCCACAATGATCAGGGTCTTGGCAGCAGCTTCCACTAATTTTTCCCGCAGCAGTGCGCCCCCAGCGCCTTTGATTAGATGTAGCGAGGTGATCTCAATCTCGTCAGCTCCATCAATGGCCAGATCCAATTCCGGCTGTTCTTCCAACGTAGCCAAAGGGATCCCGAGGCTGCGGGCTTGGTCAGCGGTACGCTCGGAGGTGGGCACACCAATGATGTTGGCGATCTCGCCCTTTTGCAGGCGCGCGGCCAAAGCATTAACGGCACAAGCCGCCGTCGATCCGGTGCCCAGACCCACCACCATATCGGACTCAATCAGGGCAACCGCAGCATCTGCCGCCGCTTGCTTTAGCTCATCTTGACTGGGCATATCTAGGGATCCTCATCAGGGATTGGACTCTGCTTACCAGCCTACGATCTAACCGCCTCTCTCCAACTGGGCTTGGCCCCAATTGGGAGCCACCTGGGCCGAACGTAGCAAAAAGGCGGCTAAAGCTTGCAACTGGTCGTCATCCATCCAGACTTTAGACACCTCTCGGCACCCAAAGCTGACATCGGTGCCGTCATAGTTAGAGGGATCCCGTTGGAAGGCCATCAAAGCCGCCAGATTATCGCGGGCAGGCGTGGCTCCTTGTAAATCATCCATTGATAGGGAAATGCGCGGATCCGGCAAGGTTGCTCCCCCCACATGGCAATTGATGCAACTGGACTGAAAAAGGTTTTTGCCCAAGGCCAACTGATCGGGGGTGATGGTGACGGGATCCCCAGCAGCATTACTGGGCAGCTCAATATCCCCTGACACCCGCAAATACTGGTTGACATAGCTATCAATCCGGGCAGCGGCAGGCAACGCGACCCCGAGGCCAATGAGCAGGATCCCCGCTAGTTTGAGTCCAGACCACAGAGCATGTCGGCGGCGAAGCCAATGAGCAACTAGTCTTACCATCAGGATTGGATGAAGCAACTGTTAGGATCCTACCGTCTCCTGTCGTCCCCCCAAAGCACTGGGTTGACAAGGATATCGGGCCTCAAGATTGCAGCTGCCGAAGCTGTTCAGGGCTTAAGCCTGTAACCACAGCCACTTGAGCAGGATCCATGCCAGTTTGGAGAAGATTAAGAGCCACTTGCTGGATCCCTGCTTGGATCCCCGTCTGGATCCCCCGTTGCTCACCTCTCTCTTCCGCCTCTTTGACCCAGGCTTGATAGATCACCGATTCTTTCATACGTCTCCCCAGCCCGGTTGGAGCTTTTGCATCAGGGGGCGATAAAGCTTGAAATAGGCGATGGATCCCACTTGGCGGGCTAGGGCTTTGGGGCGGCTATCAGCTCCGATGCAGGCTTGGCAAACCGGATGAGTAACCTTGAGGTGGTTAAAATCTTGCCGTAGTGAGCAGGCAGGGCTATCGGCCAAAACCTCATAAAGCGAGCGATCCCGCACGGATCCCAGGGGAATGAGACCTTCATAATCCTTGCAACAGGGGACAACAGTGCCGTCATAGAGGATCCCGGCTTGGCGTGAGGCTCCATTGCAGGTGCCAAACTGAGCCGGATAGACCTGCTCCGATTCCACATTGCCCCAGCTGTCGAGCGGAAAGGTCTCTAGGGCCAAGGTAGGCGTCAAGGGAATGATCTGCCAGCGACCAGGCTTGTGTTGGCGGATCCGACCAGCTAGCTCATCAGCAGCTGGGGCATTAGGGATCCCTGCCAGAAGGCGAGTGGACCAAGATAGCAATTCCCGCTGCATAGCCTGGGATCCATCTACCACCGAGAGCCGTTTGTGGGGCACCAAAAAGGGATGCGGCGTAGTATCCAAAAACTTGATGTGAACTTTCGTGGGGGATCCCGACTGGAGATGGGCTTGGATGTAACTAGTAATGCCATCAAAGTACAGCTCCGGCGTGAGGCGGGGAGGAGCGCCACGGATGATATAGGTCTCTGGATCTGGGGTTTGCAACGACAGGGTCACTTTCGGGATCCCAGAGGTCACTAGCTTGTCGATGTGATCAGGAAACAATGCAAAGGTACTGGCATTGGTGGTCAGATGGAGTTCTAGACCTCGCTCCACCGCCATGCGGATCCCGGCAAAGATCGAGGGGTAGATCAAAGGTTCACCCATCAGATGAAAGGTGACTATCCGGGCCAGGGGACGCGCTGCCAGCTCATCCAGCAACCGTTCCAGCAGTCCCACGTCCATATGACCCCGCTTGCGACCCATGATGGCATCGGGGCAAAACTCACACTTGAAGTTACAGACATTGGTGACTTCGATATGAAGCCGATCTAATCGGGGTACGACGGGGGTGGCAACGGGCATAGGACGGGATCCAAAAGGTGAATCTGTTCTAACAAAACAAAGCCAGGGATCCTCACGAGCGGGATTGAGAGTCCAATCCTTGCGCAGCTAACACCTGTGAAGCCAATAGGGGCAAGTGTTTCACGGCCCAGAGCACCCGTTGCAGGATACTGACACCGACTAGAGCAGCCATCGCGTAGAACAGCGGGATCAGATGCGTGGGCAACAGCCAAAAAAGCGTGTAGAAAACGATGGTTTCGGTGCCTTCGATCAGACCTGATGGCATGACCAAGCTGGTGAATGACTGAGTGGATCCCTTAGCGCTGGAACCTTTTGGTAACAACTGAGGGTCGGGATCCTGATCACACACACACGGAGCATCACCCCCCTGCCGAGCTTGATATTTCTCCAGCAGTCCAGACAAATACATCCAGGCCGCTGTGTTGATATAGAAACTGGCCAATAACACTGCCAGAGCAAGATATAGATCAAGGCGAGCTTGCCCATAAGCCAACCCGATCGGGATCCCGGCATAGACGACAATATCCAGCACAATATCCAGATAGCCGCCTAGATCACTCTGCTTGTTTTGGAGGCGAGCCAGGGTGCCATCCACCCCATCCAGAACACGATTGAGGCCCCACAGACCCAAGCCCAGTCCGTACAAATGGAATGCAGCTGCCCCAGCCGCCCCCAACCCCACCAGGAATCCCACAACCGTGATGGCGGTGGGATGACAATGCCGGAGGGGCGTTTGAGCTAGCGGGGCCAGCAGTCTCTCTTTAGTCTGGCGTAGTAAAGAATCAAGCATACGCAGGAACTCCCCCTAGCCCCCCGATCGAAAAGTGCGGGATCCCGAGCTGGAGCTGCTGGGTTCTGGAACAATTGACCCAAAACCTCCGGCAGCGCTTTTGCGAAACCCCATCATGGCAGCAGCACGGTGACCCAAGGCACGAAACCATCTGGGGACGCGGAGGTTAAGGCCAAAACTGGACACCGGATTCAGCATCTGCCCCGTGACCGTAACCCCGCTTCCTTGCCAGCGCAGCAAAGCATGGGTCAGATCCTCCGCCACAGTCTGAGAATCTGACTGCACCACGATCACCCGTTGGATCCCGAGCTGAAGCAAAAAGTTGGCAGAGGGTAAGTCCTCCGGAAAGATCAGCCAGCGGTTATCAAATGAACCAGGGGTCGAAACCAGCATCGATCCACCATTACGCCGCGAGTCCAACAAAAAGGCTGGGGGCGCCTGTGGCGATAGCATCAGGGATCCCAGCCAAGAAGAAGCCGCTGCCATACCCCTCAGCAGTGGCAAGGTATCCACCACCTCACCAGGACCATGACAACCGTTATAGGTGGGCACAGGACAATAGCCTCGTTTGGCCAAGGCCAAGCCCACAGACAAGGATTCAGCCCCAGGTAGATCGATCACTAGTGCAGTGGTATTGAACCCGTCGGCTCCAACGCTGGGGGCCCAGCTCACATCAATAGCTTGCCAATTGGGCATTGGCAAACTATCGGGAAATAGGCCCTTCATCTGAGAAAACAGGGTGGGTTTGACCCAGGCCCGCCATAACGAACCAGAGGGAGCCCAGAGGGTGAAATGCTCAGCAGGGGTCATTTATCAGCCACCAAAACAGCGGTATTCCAAGCCAAACCATCAATCACTGGGGTTTTGGACAGGCGCACAAAAGCTCCCACTGCCGATCCTGCCACCGTATAGACCCCTAAACAGGGATAGCAGGATCCCAGCGGTGTGGCAATGGGCAGCGTCTGAAAACGCTGTTGGACAACCCAATCGTCGGGCGATCGCCGAATCCGATTCCAAGTCTGCTGCCACTGCTGATCAGATAGGATCCCGGACATGATGATATCTTCCCCCTCCCGGCCCCAGACCGGTTTGGCCACCCAATCCTGCCGATCATCATCTTGAGTCAGCTGGCGAGGATCCCGTGTTTCAGGCAACAGTTTCCGCCAGGTGGACAGCGGCGTCTTCAAATGCTCCCATACCAAGGGAAAGCGTTTGCCCTGGGTCAACAGGGCGGTGGCAGGATTGCAGTGGGGCAGGTGGCTGTCCTTAAAGAAATGACTCCATCCAGAGCCTTGGGGTAGGTTGGGTAGCCATTCCGCTGGGAAAAAGCGATAAAGGGCATCAGCAGGCTGGCAGATCCAGTCAGTTTTGATCAGAGCCTGTCCCTGAGGCCAGCTCAGTTGATCGGGGGCGATCAGGCACGGCTCCAACCCCTGCTCCCGCATCCGGTCGGCGAGATACTCCATTACCTGACGGTCATCACTGTAGGCGGTGGCATGCACCAATGGGATCCGTGCCCCTACGCCCACCGTCTGGCTCATGGCTTGGGCCATTGCCACAGCAGGATCCCCGACAGGCTTCGCATCTGGGTAGTAGGCTGCCATCAATGAGGTGAAGCCCCCCGCTTCATTGAACGCCCCCGGCACATCAGTATTGGCCTCCGAAATTCGCCAGCCCTGATCTGTCCAGTGAAAGTCAATTCGGATAACACGGGCGATCCCTGGTGTCCAGTGATGTTGCGGGGGATCCTTGAAGACCCTCCGAATCGGAGGAGCCAGCTTCAGGAAGGGATGTAAGTCAGGCCGGGACAATAATTCCTGCTCAGCCGCAAAGACTTCCTGAGTCAGAGCTTCCGCCAACTCAGCCACCTCCCGCCAAGCCGTCGCCCTCAAGATCAAAGGAAACGGAGCCAGCGTATCGCTATCTCCCACATAAGCATCCCACTTATGGCACTCAAAAGTGGCCTTTAACCACACCGCCTCATACTGGGACGGCTCCAAGGGATGGCCCACCCGCCAGGGCACCATCAGCCCCCAACCCAACTCAGCAAAGCCATCGCCAACACCACATACAGCCCCCCCGGCAAGATGCCACAGTCCAAGGCCGGTCGGCTGGATTGACCTTTGGAAAGCTGCAATCGCGGCTCCATCATCCAGGCCACAACCCCCAATGGAATCACCAGGGATCCCAGCCAGAGCCAGGAGGCAATGGCCTCAGTCGTGCCCTCCCAATCTCCTGCCACTGAGCCGCCCAAGATCAAGCCGGATCCCACCAGTAAACCCGCCAATCGCCAACTAGTAGCGGGATCTCGGTCGATGACGATGGCATCGCGCCAGCCAAATCGGCTCTCCCCCCACAGCCAAAGGGCTAACCAGGTGCCTGTGGACAGCAGACTACAAAACACCACCACCCACCACCCAGGCCCATCGCCGATATTAGCCCCAGCAAAGGTGAATGTCCCACCAATCAATGCTCCGCAAAGGGCAGGTAATGCCGCCGAGTTGCGCCGCTCCAGCACATCCTCCCGCTGTCCGATGCCCATCAACCAGGGCAGGATCCCAGCGATACCAATCGCCCAAGTCAGCCCCATGACCACGTAAAAGACCTGATAGATAACATAGGTCTGTACATAAATGTCTGCCAACTGCCGCATCACCAACGTCAGCATCCAGCCCAAGCCCACCGGCAGCAGCAGCAACACCAGCCGATCGAGAACTCGGGATCCCAATGCCGATACCTGCACCGTCAGAGCCAGCCAGTGATACCAGCCGATCCCTCCAAACAGCAGCACAACCATTAAAACAAACCACTCATCATCTTCCATGGAGACACCTTAATGTCTTGATCTACTTATCTCTGCGTTTACCGAGAAATTGGGTCTAAAGCCCCGCCCTTCTAGGGCGGCTTTACGCTACGGCATGATAGGATAATACCATGCTAATCAGGGAAGCCAAGCTATCGGGGAGAGGTGAGCAGTTCGCCAAGATTGATGAGGCGATCCGCACAGCTCAATGTGTTCGTAACCGTTGCCTCCGTCATTGGATGGAGGGTAAGGGGGTGGGCAAGTACAGTCTGCAAAAGCTCTGCG